>JAOTWC010000029.1 GCA_029863105.1 Gemmatimonadota bacterium
ATGCGCAGCCTCGACCTCGAACCCCATCGCCTCCAGGTCGTTCACGATCATCCGTCTCGCCTTCTCGCCCAGATCCACCGGCGTCAGGTCGAAGTACCCGGCCGCATCGTGCGTGATCGTCGTGGCGGCTCCATGCTCGTCCTTATGGAACAGGAAGAACTCGGCCTCGACGCCCGCATTCATCGTGTACCCGAGCCCGGCAGCTTCGCCCACAACCCTCTTCAAGACCAGTCTCGGATCACCCGCAAACGGAGTCTCGTCGGTGTTCCATACGTCGCAGATCAGCCGTGCCACCCGAGCCTCCGGGTCGCCCCACGGGAAGATCCGGAACGTCGTGAGATCGGGCTTGAGCAGCATGTCGCTCTCTTCGATCCGCACGAAGCCCTTGATCGACGATCCGTCGAACATGATCTCGCCTTCGAGGGCCTTCTGGAACTGCGAGGCCGGCACTTCGACGTTCTTGGTGTGGCCCAGAATGTCGGTGAAGGTGAGGCGAAGGAAGCGCACGTTGAGTGCCCGACAGATCTCGAGCAGCCCCTGCGGGTCGGGCTTTCCTGCCAGCTTCGCGCCGTAGTGGGAATAGCGGGTCGTCTCGACGTGCTCACGGGGCGCGGCGAACAGGGAATCGGCGTTCATCGGCACAGCCTCTCTCTGACTCTTGGTGGCGGACCGCCGAGGATTTCACGTTCCCGGCGACCGTTTGTTCCGGACGCTCGAGAGTCTATGCAAAAGTCATGCGAACGTCAACAGATATAACGCAAAACGAGCAATACTGCACGATCATCCCCATAAAACCTACTATGCGCAGCTGTTTGTATGAGATTTTAATCGATCTGCGCGGTTATATCATCAAATCGCGCTGCCGGATGGCCGGCCCAAACCGGCAGGCGTGGCCCCGGGGCAACGCCGGGAGGGGAGATGGAAAGAAAAAGCGGGGCGGGAGACAGACCTCCCACCCCGCCAGTTCAGCGGATCCTATCCGGTCGACTGCCCGGATCAAACGGGTCCGGTTACGGAGTCCAGTCGCCTTCGTCGCGAGCGAGCGGGCAGCCAGCCTCGTTGGCTTCCGCCAGGGCGTCCTTCGTCAGCGTGTAGACTCCAGCCTCCAGCGCAGCCGCGACCATCGTCTCGACCTCAGCCTGCAGATAGTAGAAGTCGACCGACTGCGTGTTCAGCCAGGCCGCCGCCGCATGACGACCGAGAGCGTTCGCTCCACCGCCGTTCAGGTTGAGCGCCTCGAGCAGCGTGAGGTCACACAGGTTTCCGCTCTCGGGATTCTGCAGTGCGGCATCGAATACGCAGGCATCGGCGAACGCTTCAGCGAACGTGAACGTGTACGGGTTCACCGACCAGCTGCCGAAGTGCTGCGACTGCTTCCAGTAGCCCGGCGTGCAGCCCTCGCCGCCGCGCTCGATCACCTTGCAGATCTCGAGGTCGTCGATCGCCCCGGAACCGTTGAACTGGAAGTCCAGCGTCGTATTGAACGCCGAGTTGACGTCAACGATGACCACTTCGACCGAGTCGGCAAAGTTGACGGCCCCATTCGTGGTGTTGGAAGGATTGCCGTCCGTGAACAGGGCGATACCCTCTCCGTCGTTTTCCTGATCCAGCGCCGCGAAGCTCAGGATGGTCCAGTCGTCGCTCGGGAACGTGAACCGCATCGTGTCCATCACGTCGGCGTCGTTCGGGATGAACGTGTTGTCGACGAGATCTCCCGCCGAGCCGTTCGGGTCGTTACCCGGAATCCCGTCCGTCTCGCACGACTGGTGCGTCAGGACGTTGAGAAGCGTGAGTCCACCGCTGTTCCCGGCGAGGACGAGGTCGTTGTCTACCGTGCTCGGCACGCTGGTGTCGAACACCACCACATCACCCGTGCCACAGTCCGAGACCGAGTCCACCCAGCCCGTGATCTCCACCGTGGCGACGTCACCCAGGACGTTGATCGGTGCCGGATTCAGGGTGCCGCCGGCAAACTCGTTGAAGTCGATGACCTCACACTGCAGCTCGGGGTCCGCGACCAGCAGGTTCTCGAGCTGGTACATGCGAAGTTCGCCGACCCCGTTAGGTCCGTTGTTCGTCAGTCCCGTAGGGTTGTCGCTGATGCAGGCCGAAAGGCCAGCAGCCAGCAGGAGTAACCAGAATCGATGAGCCTTCATGGTCCGTGCCTCCAGTACTTTGGCGTTCGACCGGAACCTGGCGCCACGAAGTGTGATCGCCCCCGGTCCGGCCCTGCTTTGTACAACACCGAATCTAAGCTTTTGAAACCCTGATGTCGAATGCCCATCGAGAGCCACATGCCTCGGAGAAAGCAAGTTTGCGGCCATTCGACGGTTTGCAGATAATCCCTTGCGGTCGAGTATGTTAGGCGGAAGATCATCCTAAACTCGCGGCTTCGCAACTGTGGCATCGGCGCCCCATGTGTCGCTTGCCCACGACAACTTCACGCCTCCCCGTGGCCCCCTCGAGGGCGACGGCATATGATCGAACGGATGAACGCTCGATCTTGGACTCGGTGGACGCCGCCGTGAACCACGGCTCTCGACCGGCGTCGCTTCGATTCCGTCTCCTGGGCGGGATGCTCGTGCTGCTGTTTCTGGCGCTGTTCACGGTTGCCATCACGGTCTACATAGGGCTCCAGTTCGAGTTGCCGCCCCGGCTGCTCGGCGTCAGCGTGGCCGTCGTCATCGTGGCCGACATCCTCCTGGTGTACCTGCTCGCTGATCATCGGCTGTCGCGATTCGTGCTCGAGCCTGTCGAAGGCATGGTGCTCGGATCCGAGAGAATCGCCTCGGGCGACGAGGGGCACCGGCTGGCGGGTTCGGATACGGTCGAGTTGGATCGCCTCGCGGCCGCTGTGAACACGATGGCCGGCTCCCTGATTCGAAACCAGACGGAGCTGGCTCACAACATCGAATCGCTCGACGCGACGAACCGTGCTCTGTCGGAGGCTCGCCAGCGACTGGTCCGGGCGGAGAAGCTCGCATCCATCGGGCGGCTTGCCGCCGGAGTCGCACACGAGGTCGGCAACCCGCTGGGTGCGATCCTCGGCTATGCGGCCCTGGGGCGAAAAGACAGCCCTGCCGAACCCGAGTGGCTCGAGGGAATCGTCTACGAGGCGCACCGAATCGACCGAATCGTGAAGGGCCTGTTGGAGTACGCCCGGCCGAAGGCGGCGTCTGCGTCCGAGATCGACATCAACGACGTAGCCGAACGAACCGTGCAGATGATGACGCTCCAGGGGAGATTCAAGGCGGCGGACATCGAGACCGACCTGGCCGACGATCTGCCGGTGGTGCGGGCAGACGCGCACCAGCTCGAGCAGGTCCTCGTCAATCTGCTGCTGAACGCTTCGGACGCGATCGAGGAAACGGGTCGCCGGGGCACGATCCGTATCAGCACGCGCACAACGAAGGCCGGCCAATCGCCGGTGGACGCGCGCACGCGCCGGTCGACCGACCCCCAGGGGATTGACTACTCCCACCTCCGGCGCTTCGCGGGTGCTCAGGATCCGGGTCCGCAGCGGGCCCTGAAGCCCGGGGACGACGCCGTCGTCCTGGTCGTGACCGACGACGGATCGGGATTGTCCGAAGAAGCGGCGAAGCGCCTGTTCGAGCCATTCTTCACGACGAAAGAGCCAGGACGCGGCTCGGGCCTGGGCCTTGCAGTGTCTGCCCGATTGATCGAAGGCATGGGCGGGACAATCGAGGCCGACACCAGTGTCGAGTCCGGAGCGTCGTTCCGACTCCTGCTTCCCTTGGGTACGTAGCGGGAGCCCACATCTGTATGAAAATACTGGTGATCGAGGATGATGCCGGCCTTCGCCGGACTGTCTCCCTGCTTCTCGAAAGCGAGGGATATGATGTGGCGACGGCCTCCGACGGGGCCGCGGGCCTCGCCAAAGCCGAGCAGTGCAATCCCGACCTAATCCTTGCAGATGTCCGGATGCCGGGGATGGACGGTCTGGACTTCGTCGAGAAATACTCCGGAAACGGTGGCTCCGCGCACGTGGTCATCATGACGGCCTACGGAAACCCCGAGACCGCGATTGATGCCATTCGGAAAGGCGCTTTCGACTATATCGACAAGCCGTTCGCTCCTGACGCATTGCTCCTGCGAGTCCGCATCGCGGAGGAAAACCGCAAGAAGAACCAGGAAATCAGGCGGCTTCGCAGGGAAGTCAAAGTCGAGAAGCGGCACTCCGAGATCATCGCGTCGAGCGCCGGCATGCGCGAAGCGATCGCGCTCGCGGAGCGGGTGGCGCCGCATCCGACGACGGTCCTGGTGACGGGTGAGAGCGGTACCGGTAAGGAGCTCATCGCCCGGTTGATTCATGACGCCTCAGGCCGGCCCGGTGCTTTCGTCCCGGTGAACTGCGGCGCGATTCCGGAGAACCTGCTGGAGTCGGAGTTGTTCGGGCACGTGAAGGGCTCGTTCACGGGGGCGACGGGCGACCGCCTCGGATTGTTCGAAGAAGCGCACCGCGGGACCCTGTTTCTCGACGAGGTGGGCGAGCTTCCGATGTCGCTCCAGGTCAAACTGCTCCGGGCCCTGCAGGAAGGCGAAATTCGCCGCGTGGGCGAATCTCAACCGCGCAAGGTCGATGTTCGCACGATTGCAGCTACCGCCCGCGATCTGGAAGGCGAGACGCAATCCGGCAACTTCCGGTCGGACCTGTTCTATCGGCTCAACGTCCTGCGCGTCCACTTGCCTCCGCTCCGCCACCGGTCAGACGAGATTCCCGTGCTTTCAAAGCATTTTCTCAGCACGTACTCGGAGCTGCTGGGTGTTAACGTGAAGGGATTCGAGCCCCCGGCGATGAAGCTCCTGCAGACCTATTCCTGGCCCGGCAACGTACGGGAACTCGAAAACGTCGTCGAGAGAGCGGTGGTGCTCGCCGACGGAGAGCACGTCACACTCGAGGAACTGCCGATGTCCGTTCGCGAGCCGAACGGTGTCACGCCATTATCATCGGATTCACTGTCTGCCGACGAACTGTCGGTCAAGAAGCGGTCGGCAGAACTCGAGAAGCACCTGATCTCGAAGGCGCTGACCGTCACGGAGGGAAACCGGACGCGAGCTGCCGAGCTTCTGGACCTCAGCTATCGCGCCCTGCTATATAAGATCCGCGACTACGGACTGGATGATTGAAGCCGGGCAACCCACTGGACTGAAGGCGAACGAGTAGATGAGGAACCCGATGAAGCGTGCATGGATTGTTGGCCTCCTGTTCCTGGCGGTGCCCGGCGCGGCCGTTGGTCAGCAGGAGGGCCCCACGGACGACACCCGGCTGGAGCTGCAGACCCAACTGGACAGTCTCAGCGTGCTCCTCCAGCGGATGGGGGCGAACGACGACCGGGCGCCGGCCATGGAACGCCGGGTTGCGGACCTCGAGCAGAGACTGCGCCTCGGCGATTTTCGACCGGGGGACGTCGTCGGCCTGTCCGTTCGCGGACAGGAGGAATGGACGGGGAATTTTCCCGTACAGCCCGACCAGACCATCGTCCTGGCCGGCCTTCCGCCGATCTCCCTGAAGGGGGTCCTGCACTCGGAAGCCGAAGGTGTAATCCGCGGAGCTCTGGCGACCGTGCTGCGGAATCCCGTGGTCGAGCTGGCCTCGCAGATGCGAATCTCGGTGACCGGGCAGGTGTCGGACCCGGGATTCTACGATGTGTCGGGCAGGCTGCTGGTGTCCGACGTGATCATGCTGGCCGGTGGCCCCACGCAGCGGGCCAAGCTCGAAGACGTCGAAATCCGGCGCCTGGGTCGCACCATCGCCAAGGGCAACGAGCTGACCAGCCGTGGAGCGACGCTGGATGATCTCGGTGTCCAGGGCGGCGACGTGATCAACATCCCGGAAACGCAACAGGGATTACGAACCCTTCGTACCGTCAGCATCGTCGTAGGCTCCGTCGCGAGCATCGTGTTTCTCATCGCCAGGATCGGCAACTGACGTCTCGGCCCGGCTTCCGGTTTGGATTTGAAACTGGTTTGCCGTCCCCGCCCGGTGCTATCTTGTCGCGGTCCACATCCGAACATGTGGGAACCGTGCCATAGGGCCGCAGGCGGCTGGGGGTCCATGTTTGATAGAAGTATTGTGTCTGCAAACACTTACAAACTTCAGTATCGGGTGGCACGCGGGATGCTCGAAGCAAGGCTGAGATCCGAACAAACCTTGCTGCGAGGCAGAATGCTCCACGATACGACAATAGACTCCGAGCGTCGTGGTAACCGGACGAGCGACAGCCGGCGCCACGACCGACGGGGCCGCGCGCCGCGCTTCGAGCGCCTGACCGCCGAAGGTGTCCGCCTCGGCCGTCCCGCTCAGGCTCCGATTCGGCGAGTGAGTCCCGCCGAATCCTTCGTTCTGCGGGTCGTCAACAACCTCGTGGCGATCGCTGCTCTCGCCCTGCTTTCCCCGATCATCCTGATCATCGCGATCCTCATTCGCATCGAAACCAAGGGTCCGGTGTTCTACCGGCAGACCCGGGTGGGTCTGGATCGCCGGAATCTGGACGGGCGCGAGGCCTCAATCGGGCGCCGGGTCAGCGATATCGGCGGGCAGCCGTTTGAGATCGTGAAATTCCGCACGATGCGTGTGGATGCGGAGGATGCGAGTGGCCCGGTATGGGCCACACACGGCGACCCTCGAGTTACGAAGGTCGGCCGAATGCTGCGGCGCACGCGGCTGGATGAAGTGCCCCAGTTCTGGAACGTGTTGCGCGGGGAGATGTCCATCGTCGGGCCTCGTCCTGAGCGCCCTACGTTTGTGCAGCAGTTGCGCGATGAGATCGCGGGCTATCCGCTTCGCCAACAGGTTCCTCCCGGTATCACCGGCTGGGCCCAGGTGAACCGTCCTCCCGACCAGTCGGTGGATGACGTTCGGGCCAAGGTGGGCTTTGATCTCGAGTATCTCAAGCGCCGCTCCGTGTGGTTCGATCTGTGGATCATGCTCAAGACGCTGCCCGTGATGTTCGAGCGGGACAATTCCGGACCGTCCGCGTAGATGACGGCCCCACAGTCCCCGGCTGCCGGGTTTCAGGAGTCTCCGGATGCGTAGATCCATGATCGGCGATATCGATGTCGGTGTGATCAACGTCTTGCTCGTCAGCGCCCACGACTGGTTTGCCTCCGCTCTTCAGGCCGTCCTCGAGCCGGAGGGGTTCGTGTTCGCCCGTGCCCGTTCGGCGCGGCGCGCGCTGCGAACGGTCGAGACCATCGAACCGGAACTGGTGATCATCGGCGAGAGGCTTCCGGACCTCGACGCGGCAGGTCTGGCTCACGCTCTGGTGGCGGGCGGGCTCAAGGAGTCCGTGCCGATCCTCGTCTATTCCCCGAATTTCTGGCATGAACAGGAGCAGGCGGCAGCCATGGCCGCGGGGGCCTGGGACATCATCAAGGAGCCGGTACGGCCGTCCCTGGTCGTCGCGAAGCTGCGCCGCTTGCTCGAGATCAAGCGGCTCATCGAATTGACGGAGGAGAACTCCCTGACGGACGGGTCAACCGGTCTGCTCAACCTCACGGGGCTCATGCGCTCCATGCGACTCCTGGAGGCAACCGCCCAGCGCACCGCGGCCCCCCTGAGTTGCGTAGTGATCGGTCCCAGCGATCCGGCGTCAGGCCCCGACCTCGATCGGCAGAAACGCACAGCCGCCGATCTCTGTCATCGACTGCTCAGGGAGTCGGATCTGATCGGCTGGGTCGCGGAAGCGGACTTTGGCGTCGTCGCGTACAACACGACAGCCGCCGGAGTGACGTCCATCGTCCGTCGTCTCAATCAGTCGCTGGCCCAGAGCCCGGACGGTGGTCACATGCACCCGCTGAGCGCGGGGGTGGTCGAGTTTCCCGTGCCGGACGCCGGCACCTCCCGGTCTGAGTCGAACACCGATCGGGTACCGCGAATCGCGAGTCTGTCACGGCTGGCGGCGGCGCAGGCCGCCCTGAGAGATGCCCGCCATGGTGGCGGCGGCATCCGCATCGCCGAGAGTTCCTGACCCGCACCTCTCGGTCTAGCAGCTCCCTACCGTACTTCGTCGTAGACGGTGCATCCAGGCCGCACTGCCGAGCACGAGGCCGGCCAGGCCGGGCAACCAGCCCCCGTCGCCGGCGAGCAACCACAGCGTTACGTACGTGACAGCGGGCAGCCCGAGCACGAGCGCCTGAACGCCGCGGCCGATCGAGCTCGGCAGGATCGAGCAGGCGGCCACCGCAAACAAACCGAGCAGCGCCAGCCAGACGCCGTCCAGCAGACCCTCGGGCAACGTCGCAGGCGCCGAACCCAGCAACAGGCTCCATGAACGCCCGGGGGCTGCCAGGGGCCGGCAGGATGACGTGCCGTCGTGGTCCAGGCAGATAGCACCGTCCTGCCTCCGCACATCGAGGGTCACGCGGGAACCCACGGCCGGGTGGAATTCACGGTATCTCAGTGCTGGAGCCCGAAATCTGTACGTTCGGGCCCGGCGGCGAAGGTGGACGACCACGGCATCGGCCTCGACGCCGACCAGCAGCAGCACCGCCTGTCGGCGATCGAACACACTGAGTATCGGCGCGAGACTCGGCGGGGCCGGGGCCGCGGTAAAATCGATGTGCAGGGGTGACCTCGCGGATATGTTGCGTATTCCATCCACCGCGCTCTCGTCGAGTCGCCGGTCTGGAAGCGGTAGGCTTCCGACGCGGGCGTCGTGCAACACGCCGTCGTACGTGGCCAGTTGACCGAACTCCGCCATCCATTGGCCGTAGTAGACGCCGGGGGGAATCTCGGGCTCGAGGAGATACAGCGTGGCGGGAAGAGAAGCCGAAACGAGGAGAGAAGGGAGCAGGCCGACGGGCAGGAGGCGCCTGTTCTTGCCGGGATGGCGGACGGCAAACGTGGCGGCACCGATGCCGATGAATCCGCCGAGAGTGTTGGCCGCAACGTCGCCGACCGTAGGATATCGGCCGGGGATCAAAAGTTGCAGCGACTCAATGCCGATCGTTAGAAGCAGGATGCCGATGGCGGCCACCCACGGTGCCCGCCGTGACTGGCAGGCCAGGAAGCCGGCCGGAAAGAACAGCAACACATTGAGAACAGAATCGGCGGCGCCTTCCGTGCCGCACAACAAGCACAGCACCCTGATGTCTTCGGACGGGCCAAAGCGTGGGAGCAGCGTGACCAGCAGGATTGCCGCGATCGCCAGAATGAGTGCGGCCGAGCTACGTCGGTCCGGATGGTCGTCACGGATGCGCATGGCCGTCTCCCCGGGTCGGCGGTCGTCCGGCACGAGCCGGGAGAGTAATCTCCGGCCGGGAGAGACGCGACGCCCCGTACCCAAGACAGGGAGTGCGTGAGGCATGTGCGGAATCGCAGGTGTGGTCGGAGGCGACCCGGTCCGCGAACGTCCCGCCGCAGAGCGCATGGTGCAAGCGATTGTTCATCGCGGCCCGGATGACAACGGCGTCTGGTCGGGCGATGAGGCCGTCCTCGGAAACTGCCGGCTGCAGATCATCGATCTGCACGGAGGCCATCAGCCTCTGTCCAACGAGGATGGACGATTCTGGATCACGTTCAATGGGGAGATCTACAACTATCGCGAGTTGAGACAGGGGCTGCTTCAGCGCGGCCACACGCTGGCGACACACACCGATACCGAAGTGCTCCTGCACCTGTTCGAGGAGCAGGGCGCCGCCTGTCTGCGCCTGTTGCGTGGGATGTTCGCGTTTGCGATCTGGGATCGCCGACATCGCCGGCTATTCGCCGCGCGGGACCGGTTTGGTCAGAAGCCGCTCTACTACGCGCAGCTCGGCCATCGCCTGGCGTTCTGTTCGGAGATCAAGGGACTGCTGGCCCATCCCGACATCGGGGTGGACCCGCACCTCGGTGCTGTTGACCAGTACCTGGCCCTCCGCTTCGTCCCCGTTCCGTCCACGCTGTTCAAGGGTATCAACAAGCTTCCCCCGGCAAGCTTCCTGACCTGGCAGAACGGGTTGGTCGAGACACAGCAGTGGTGGGCGCCCGGCTTCTCGGTCGACCAGCAACGCTCGGACGAGGAATGGGTGGAGGGTCTCGTCGAGCGCATCGACGATTCGGTACGGGCCCATCTGGAAAGCGACGTGGAAGTAGGCGCATTCCTGTCGGGCGGGCTCGATTCGAGCATTGTCACTGCCTCGATGAGCCGCCTGTCGGGCGAGGCCGTACGTACCTTCGCGGTAGGTTCGGACGACCCGAGTTTCGACGAACGTCCGCATGCCAGGCTGATGTCCGAGCACTGCGGGACAAAACATGTCGAGAGCAGTGTCGCCGACGAACAAATCAGCGAAATACCCAAACTCGTTGCCTGCCTGGACGAGCCGTCAGATCCGATTTCGGCCTGTTTCTTCGAATCGTCTCGCCTTGCCTCGGACCATGTCAAGGTTGTTCTCGGGGGAGACGGAGGCGACGAGCTGCTGGCCGGCTACGACCGGTATGCCTCGTTCGACACCGCCGGCCTGTTCGGTCGCATTCCGGGTGTGCTTCGCAACGGCCTGGTGCGACCCGTCGCCGAGCGTTTGCGCCTTGGCTTCGGGTACAAGGAGCTGGCGCAGAAGGCGCGGTGGATACTCGACATGTCGGAGGTGGAGGGCGGTCGGCGCTATGCTCGCATGACCACTTTCTTCCGATTTGGGGAGGCGCAGCGGAACGAGTTGTACGGTCCAGCGCTGCGCGCTGCAGCTCAGGGGGCCGATGCCGAGGCCACCATCGTCGAGGCCTTCGACCGGGCGCCCACGGACTCACTGCTGAACCGGATGTTGTTCGCGGATCTCACGACGCGCTTCCCCGAGCACATGCTGATGCTGTCCGATCGGCTTTCCATGGCGCATGGCCTGGAGGTCAGGGCGCCGCTCCTCGACAACGACCTCGCCGACTACTGCCTGGCGATCCCCCCCCATCTGAAAGTGAAGGGTCGTCACACCAAAATCGCACTTCGCCGCGCCGCCGCCGGAAGGCTGCCCGACTCCATTATTCGCAGGGACAAGCAGGGATTCATGTTCCCGGTCGCTCACTGGCTGTCCGGCGAGAGGGCGGATCGGCTCGTCGAGCAGCTGGAGAACGGTCCGCTCGTGCGGGCAGGTTGGATAGACCGGGCGGC
>JAOTWC010000343.1 GCA_029863105.1 Gemmatimonadota bacterium
TCCGCCGGTGGGGGGCATGCCAACCTCGCGTACGCCCGTGGCCCCCCGGATCATCACGGAAATGCCGATCGCGAACGCCACGAGAGCCATGCCGGACAGGATCCACGGAAGGCGTGCCCGAAACGGTTTGCTGGCAGGCCGCCCGACCGGGGATCCACACGTCGCACAATACAGCGCGCCGGCTTCGCACGCGGCACCGCATGAACGGCAATGCAGCCCACCGCGCATCGGTTTCCCGCATCGGGCGCAGAAGGCGCCTGAACCGGAGGCTCCGCATCCCGAACAAGTCGATTTCGTCATAACTAGCTAAGCCCCGAATTTTGAGAGTCGGCCGGCCCGCGCCATGGCGAGCGGCATGAGTTCACAGCCCCGTATCGTTCCCAGGCCTCCCTGACGACAGGCCCGCTCGCCGAACCCGTCCGTGCCGTGTCCGCCCCGCCCGGAACCCCCTGCGATCAGAAACGGGACCGGATGCCAGCTGTGCGATCGCATGGTCGCCGGCGTCGAGTGGTCACCCGTCACGACAAATACGCCGGGAAACGCGGTCAGCAAGTCCGGAACGACCACGTCCGCCGCCTCGATCGCCGCCACTTTGGCGTCGAAATCACCGTCCTCGCCTGCCTTGTCCGTGGCCTTGACGTGCAGAAACACGAAGTCCTGCCCCGGACCATGCTGTTGCAGGGCGCGCACAAGATGCTCGGGGCCCTCGGGCACGGCGATCGCGTTCATTCCTACCAGACGGGCCACGCCGCGATACATCGGATAGGCCGCGACCGCCAAGGATCGTAGCCCGAAGACGTCGGGAAACCGGGGCCAGGAAGGCAACTGGGAGAATCCGCGCAACAGCACCATGTTCGCCCGCGTCTCGCCCGCGAGGGCGGTCCCCACGTTCTCCATCCAGAGCCGCATGGCACGCGCGGCGGGCTCGGACTCCGCGTCCGCGGCGACGATAGGAAGTGGCTCGGCCCCATCCCGTCCCGGATCCGTATCGGCGATCCGTGCTCCAGAGGGCTGCTCCGTCCGGACGACGATCAGCGCCCGGTGCTCCTTTACACTCCGCACGAACACGCGCGCGTCCGGGACCTCGATCTGGTCCAGCGCCTCGCACACCGGGACCGCCTGCTCCGTGGGTATGCGGCCGGCGCGCCGGTCCACGATGCGCCCCTGGTCGTCGGCCGTGCAGAGGTTGGCCCGGATGGCGACATCGCCGGGCCGAAGATCGAACTCGACGCCAAGCGCCTCCAGTGCGCCCCGTCCGATCCGATACTTCAGGGGGTCGTACCCGAACAGGGACAGGTGGCCGGGTCCGCTTCCGGGAGTGATGCCCTGCGCCACCGGGATGTGGAGACCGATATCGTGAGTCCCGGCAAGCGCATCGAGATTCGGGGTGCGCGCCGCCTCGAGTTCCGTCGGGCCACCCGGTTTACGGGGAAGTCCGCCCAGTCCGTCGAGGACGAGCAACAGGATCGACCCACCGTCCGAAGTTCTCAGCGCCTGTATGTCGTCGAGCTCCACGCCACCTCACAATCGGTGAACCGGCCCCTCCCGCCGGGGTACGCTGTCTACGGTGTCGCGAAGATAGGCCGAGGAAGCCGGTGCTGCGAGTAGCAGCCCCGAGGCGGTCGGCCTATACTCTGCGCGGCGACAGTCAACATCCGAGCGGAGGGTACCGCAACATGCGGCGTAGCATGCGAAATCTGGTTCTTCTGGCGTTCGTACCGATGCTCGGGGCCTGTGCATCCGGGGGATCCACGGGGTTGAGTCGAGGACCTTCGAACCGGGCGGTGGTTGCCGAGCTTGCGGCCCCGCCCGACACCGTCATGCAACGTGCCTGGGAATCGCTCCGCAGCGACGGAGTCATGGCGCGCTCGTTCCAGCGCATGGCAGGCGACACGACGAACATGGCACGCATGGAATCCGACTGGATCCACGTGCCGACGGTGTTTCCGGCAGCTCCCCTGGGCGGCGTGAGAGAGAACGAGAAGTGGATCAAGCTGTTGTTCTGGGCGGAGCCGTTCCGGGGCGGAACTCGTCTCTATCTGGAGCCCCTGTACAATCCCGTTTCCGGACCCAGCGAGCCGACCCAGTGGGGCCGGCTGCGCGTGTTACCGAATGCTCACCCGAGCTGGCAGTATGTCGAAGAGGTGGGCAGGGACATGACCCGCCGGCTTGACGAGCAATAGCGGCCTGCGGGTGGCCGTCGAACTCCGGGATGTCCATCAGCGGTTCGGCCGCAAACGAGTCCTGCGCGGCATTGACCTGTCGGTAGAACCGGGCAGCTCTGTCGTACTGACGGGGGCCAATGGCGCCGGCAAGACGACGCTGCTGCGGGTCGTGGCCACTCTGCTCAAACCGACTTCCGGGACGGGCTCCATATGTGGGCTGCCGTTGGGTGAGGGCGACCGGATCCGGGAGCACGTGGGGTATGTGTCGTCTCGTGGCACCCTGTACGATGACCTCACCGCTGCGGAGAACCTGCGTTTTACGGCACGCCTGATGG
>JAOTWC010000344.1 GCA_029863105.1 Gemmatimonadota bacterium
GAGAAGACCCTGGAAATCCATGGCGTTGGATATCGTGTGCTGAAGAAGGGGAACGGAATCGAACTCAACGTGGGGTTCAGCAATCCGGTCGCGTTCGAAGCTCCCGCGGGAGTCGAACTCGTGATCGAGTCGCCGACGCTGCTCCACGTGCGCGGCACGGACAAACAGCAGGTGGGGGAGACGGCCGCGCGCATTCGGAAGGTCCGGCCGCCGGAACCATACAAGGGCAAGGGAATCCGCTACAGTGGTGAGCACGTCCGGCGGAAGGCCGGTAAGGCTGCTGCGAGCGCCTGAGGAACGGGAAGAGATAGAGATGGCGAACGACAAGGCAGAGGTGCGACGCCTCCAGCGAGCGAAGCGACACCGGCGAGTGCTCAAGAAGGTCCGAGGGACCGCCGAGCGGCCGCGCCTCGTGGTGTTCCGGAGCCTGCGGAACGTGGAGGGGCAGATCGTCGACGACGATCGCGGCATCACGCTGCTGGGTGTCTCCACGAGGGTCGCCGAGCCGGTGGAGACCGAGGAGGAGATGACCAGCAAGGTCGCGTTGAGCTACGCGGCAGGACGGTTATTGGCAGAGAAGGCCCGGGAGAGAGGCATCGAGCAAATCGTGTTCGACCGGGGAGGTTACAGATACCACGGCCGGGTCAAGGCGTTCGCGGATGGCGCGCGCGCCGGCGGACTCGACTTCTGACGGGCGAGAGCTTCTAGCATGGCGAAGAAACAAAACCGCAAGCGGGACCGCGACACCGACAACATCAAGGAAAACGTGATTCATATCAATCGCGTATCCAAGGTTGTGAAGGGTGGCCGACGGTTCTCATTCACGGCGTTGGTCGCAGTCGGGGACGGCAACGGCAAGGTGGGCACCGCCCTCGGCAAAGCGAACGAAGTCGCCGAGGCGATCCGCAAGGGAGTGGAGCGTGCCCGGGCGAGTATGGTCGAGGTGCCGGTCGTCAACGGTACGATTCCGCACGAGCTCGTGGGCCGCAGCGGCGCCGGTCGCGTACTGCTGAAGCCGGCCGGTCCCGGTACGGGTGTGATCGCCGGCGGACCTGTTCGGGCAGTGCTCGAATGCGCCGGCGTGCAGAACATTCTGACGAAGAGCCTCGGGTCGAACAACCCGCTGAATATGGTCGCCGCCACGATGAGTGGTCTGCAGATGCTCGTTACGCCGGAGCAGGTGGCGAATGAGCGAGGCATGGACCTCGAGGAGCTCAGGGAGGCCATGCGTGGCTAAGACGATACGGATCAAGCAGGTTCGGAGCGGATGCAACGCGATGCGCAAGCAGCGTGACACGCTGCGAGCCCTGGGGTTACGCCACCATCAGGCAGAAGTTATCCAGGAAGACAACCCGGTGATTCGTGGGATGATTCGCGTCGTTTCACATCTCGTCGAGGTCGAGGAGGCCAACTGAGCATGTCGAAACAGCGTCTGGGCCTGGACAATCTGAGTCCGCCCTCCGGGTCGAAACGTCCGGCCAAGCGCATTGGTCGCGGTCACGGATCCGGATCCGGGAAGACATCCGGCAAGGGTCACAAGGGTCAGAAGTCGCGGACCGGCGTATCGATTCCGGCGTGGTTCGAGGGCGGCCAGATGCCGTTGTATCGGCGCGTTCCAAAGCGTGGTTTCAAGTCGCTGAATCCGAAGCGCTTCCAGGTCGTGAACCTGTCGGCGATCGCCGAACTCTCGGAGATGTCCATCGGCCCCGACGAGCTGGCGAGTCACGGGCTCATCAGGTCGGCCGGTAAGCGCGTCAAGGTTCTCGGGGACGGAACATTGGGCAGGGCGATCACCGTGCGTGCACATGCATTCAGTGCCTCCGCCCGTGAGCAGATCGCCGCGGACGGCGGGACGGCGGAACTGATCGGCTGATATGGCGAACGAACGTACCAACGCCGCCCTGGCGGCCGCCAACCTGTTCAAGATCCCGGAGCTGAAGGAGAAGATCCTCTTCACGCTCCTGTGTCTGGCTATCTATCGAGTCGGAGCGCACATCCCCACCGCGATGGTGGACGTGATCGCGCTACGCAGCCTCGCCGGTCAATTCGATGGAACGCTGTTCGGGATCTATGACCTGTTCGTCGGTGGCGCCCTTCAGAGGGCCACCGTCTTCGCGCTCGGGATCATGCCCTACATTTCGGCGAGCATCATTTTCCAGGTTCTGAGCGCCACGTTCCCGACGATCAAGAAGCTGCAGCAGGAAGGCGAGGACGGCCAACGCAAGCTGACGCAGTGGACCCGCTATACGACTGTCTTTCTGTGCATGTCGCAGGCCTACGGATACTCCCTGTTCCTCGAGTCGCAGGTCGGTGTGGTGACCCAGCCGGGTATGGGCTTCCGTCTCCTTACCGTGTTGCTGCTCACCGCCGGTGGTATTTACGTGATGTGGTTGGGTGAGCAGATCACCGAACGCGGCATCGGCAACGGCATGTCGCTGCTGATCTTCTTCTCGATCATCCAGGGTTTTCCCGGCGCCGTGATCAACACGTTCGAGCTGT
>JAOTWC010000345.1 GCA_029863105.1 Gemmatimonadota bacterium
CAAGCTCGCGGGGCTACCACCCGGCGATTATTTGCTGCGGTTGGATGTCGCCAGCGGGGAGTCGGAGGCAAGTCCGACGGCTCCATTCCGAATGCTGGAGGCTGCGGCGGTACCGGTGGGCGAACCCGAGACGTATGAGTCCACGTACTTCGCGTCGCTGTCCGACCAGGAACTGGAGGACACGTTCGGGGGTGTCGGCTATCTCGTGACGGAGGGCGAGCGCCAGGTGTATGAGGCGCTTCCGCCGGATGCGAAGCGTCGCTACCTGACGCAGTTCTTCATGAATCAGGACACGGATTTCAGTCCACGGGCGAATTCCTTTCTGGATGAGTACCTGGATCGGATCGGACGTGTTCGTATGCAATACGGGGAGCTGGTGGGGACGGGAGAGCGGCCGCCCTGGTTGACCGAGGCCGGCCGAATCTACATGCGTTACGGCGAGCCCGATGAGCGATTGGTGAATCACATGCCATCCGGCTCGGACACGCGATCAGTTGGGGGGATCAGCGGCCTGCAGGGTGAGCCCCCTTACGAGATCTGGTCATATCACTCGACTGGCTATCTGTATCTGTTCGTTCAGGAGAACCAGTTTGATGTGTGGAGGATGATTTTCACGTCAGATCCCAACCTGCAGTCCCTGGCCGACTGGCGAGGTCGCATCGGTGGGGAAGCAAGCCGGGATCTGTCAACCAAATTCGGCATTCAGCCTCGGTTCTAGGTCCCGGGGCGAACTACCGGCGCACGTACGCGGAACGGCGTCACTTTGAGAGAGAGGTTACCATGAGAGTTGGCTTGGTACGAAATGTCGGGCTCAGCGCGGTTGCGCTCCTGGCGCTTGGGCTGGCCGGATGTGACGACAATCCGCTCGACGTTATTGACGGTTCGGCGGTGGCGATCACGACCAACCCGTCGTCCATGATCGTTCCCGTGGGAGTGACGACACTCCTGGAGAGCCGGACGATTGACGGGGGCAGCCGCCCGACGTGGGAGGACATCACGGCAGCGCTCGACCCCACGTGTGGCGCGGCGACCGCGACGATCGCGGTTGCGGCCTCGTATGAGCCGGCCGTGCAGCCCCCGGGCGTGTTCGACGTGACGGGCGGCTCGGTCGTAGGGTCGACGTGCATCACGTTGGACGGCGGTGGAGTCACCGCATCCGTCGACGTGATCGTCGTGGGCGATGACCTGGTGATCGTCGGCGATCCGGGGACCATAAGCGTGTTCAGTACATTCCAGTTTGCGGCCACCGGGTTCGGCGATGGTTCGCCGGTTACCGGGCTCGACCCGGCGGATGTCACCTGGAGTTCCGATAACACCGCGGTCCTGTCGATTGACAGCGACGGTCTCGCGACGGGTAATGCCGCCGGAACCGCGGTCATCACGGCGACGTGGACCGTGGCCGGCGTGGTCGTCAACGCGTCGAACCCGGTAAGCGTGGATGTCGCGGTGCCGGTGCCGGTGCTCATCTCGACCGACGTCGCCAACGCGAGCGCCGGCGACCCGATCACGGTCACCGGTACGGGCTTCCTCGTTGGCCCGCACTTCATCTTCGTTGATGGGACGCAGGTAGCCGACGACCCGCTGCTCGCTCCGACGATCGTTGATGCCACGACCGCGACATTCAACATGCCCCCAGGGGCCAGTGGTGCCACGGAAGTGACCATCGGCAGTGAGATCGCTCCGCCACTCGGTGGGTTCTCAAACGGACTGATCGTCACGCGAGACACGGACGACGACGAGCCGGGCAACGACGATCCGAGCACGTCAGGAGTCGTTCTGACCCTGCCAGTCTTGGTCGATAACTGGATTGATGGGGCCGCCGGCGACATCGACGACTTCTACCTGTGGTCGCCGGCTGCGGGAGTGACGGTGGATCTGGGTCTCGACTGGATCGGTGAAAGTGGCGATCTGGACCTGCTGTTCACCGACGCGGCCTTCACCGCGTACTTCCCGGTATTCGGCTGCGCGACGGGCAACGTACCGGAAGCTTGCCAGGGTACGTTCCCGGCGGACGACTATGCCGTCTGGGTGAACGACTTCGCTCACGCGCCGGGATTGTCGAGGTACACACTCACGATGACGGCCGTGCCGTAGCGTTAGGGACGGATTACGATCGAACGGGCTCGAAGTGAGCTCACAACCGGAGCGGGAGTCCCGAAAGGGGCTCCCGCTCTGTTTTGACGGCAAGGCCGGTGGGCCGGGCTCCCTGCCCGTGGCCGTCGCGCTGGGATCCAACGAGGGGGACCGGGCCGCCAACCTGAGATTTGGTGCGGCAGGCCTGTTGCAGATGGATGCCGCGTTTCGCTTCTCCGCCGTATTCGAGACGCGGCCGATGCACGTGGTCGACCAGGCGCCGTTCCTGAACGCGTGTGCAATCGGCTGGACGATCCTCACCGCACGACAGTTCCTTGACCGGCTGCAGAACATCGAGCGCTGCGCGGGGCGTCGCCCGGGCGGCCGGCGGTATGGACCGCGCTCACTGGATCTGGACCTTCTGC
>JAOTWC010000346.1 GCA_029863105.1 Gemmatimonadota bacterium
AATCGCCACCCAGAGATGACCATGCTGGCCACAGGATGCCCAGCAGCGCATGGATCGCCAGTCCGCCGATCCAGGTCTGAATGCCGAACCAGCCGCAGGCCACGACGGACCGGGCGAGCGACGGGATGTGGGCTCCCATCAGACCGAACGAGGCGCGCGCGTAGACCGGGAAGGGAATTCCGTATCGGGTTCCCGCGTGAGCGTTGATCACCAGCGGCAGGAGGACCAGGACGTTGCCGAGCAGGATCGCCAGCAGACTCTGCCGCCAGCTCATCCCCGCCTGGATCATGCTGGCGGACAGCATATACGTCGGAATGCACACGCTCATTCCGACCCACAGCGAGGCGACGTGCCAGGTGTTCCACGTCCGTTTGTCCGGCGGTGTGGGAGCGAGATCGTCGTTGATCAGGCGGTGGCCGAGCGGTTCACTCATGCGCGGAGGCGGTCCAGGGCGCGGTGCGTCAGCACGCCGGCGAGATGCCGGCGAAACGCGGCCGACGCGTGAATGTCACTCGGTGGATCCAGGTCCTCCGCGGTGATCGCGGCCGCGTCCCGGATGCTTTCGGCAGACAGGGCCCGGCCCACGAGGGAGGCCATGGTTCGTTCCGCGAGTACCGGGCCGTCACCGACGCTCAGCAGGCTCATCCTGGCGCGGGCGACTGCGCCGTCCGCGCCGGTTTCCACCACGACCGCGACACCCGCGAGCGCAAAGTCGCCGTGGCGGCGTGACACTTCCTCGAACGCGCACGTGGCTCCGGCCGGTAACGGAGGGATCTCGATCGCCGTCAGCAGCTCGCCCGGTTCGAGGGCCGTCGTGAACAGGCCGAGGTAGAACTCATCGACGGGAATCGTCCGCCCGCCGTCGGGACCGCGGACGTGAAGGACGGCGTCGAGCACCTGCATCACCGAAGGCAGTTCCGCCGCGGGGTCCGCGTGTGCCAGGCTGCCGCCCACCGTGCCGCGGTTGCGGATCTGCGGGTGCGCGATCCAGGGCATGACCTCCGCTACAAGAGGCGCACGTTCCGCGACGAGGGTACTCCGCTCCAGTTCACGGTGGAGGGTCATCGCGCCGATGATCAACCCACCGTCTTCACGAGCGCGAATGCCCCGCAGTTCGTCCAGGTCTTCCAGGTCCACCAGCACCGCGGGCTGCGCGAGACGGAAGTTCATCGCCGGGATCAGGCTCTGCCCTCCCGCCAGCGGCTTGGCGTCGTACCCGCCGTCTTCCAGGGCGGCGATCGCCTCCTCCACAGAGGCCGGGCGCACGTACTCGAACGGCCCGGGTTTCACTGCAGCATCCGATCGACTGCCTTGAGTCCGCGGTGGCTCATCGCCTTGCCCACCGAGTCGAGCAGCCGCTGACCGACCGAGGCGACGCGGCCACCGACGCCCAGGTCGGCCTTGTAGATCATCAGGCACTGGGAGCCCCGGTCCTCGAGGCGCACCTCCGCCCGCCCATCGACGAACCCGGCCTTCCCCTTTCCTCCCACCAGCATCGTGAAACTCTCGGGCTCGACCAGGTCCGTCAGCTCGACGGACACCTCAAACCGCGCGGCGGTCACGGGGCCCACGCTCACCACCATCTCCCCGGCATAGCGAGTACCCTCGACGATCTCGAGCGTTTGGGTTCCCGGCAGAGCCTTCGCGAGGATCCCGGGGTCCTGGAGGCCCGCGTAGACCGTCGGCCGGTCCGCGTCGAACAGGTATTCCGATTGGATGATCACGCGTTCGGCTTCCCCTGCAGGAGTTCGAACAGACGATTGGGACTCAACGGCATGTCGAGAATCTCGGGGGCATCGGGGCCCAGGGCGTTTTCAATCGCCTGGGCCAACAGCGCGCCCACCGGAATTGCTCCGGCCTCGCCGACGCCCTTGACGCCGAGCGGATTCAACGGCGAGGGCGTGGTGACATGAGCGGTGTCGATATGCGGCACGTCGGTGGCGGTCGGCAGGAGGTAGTCCATGAACGAGGCGTTCATCAGCTGGGCTCCCTCATCGAACACGAGTTCCTCGTAGAACGCGTTGCCTATGCCGTGCGCCACGCCCCCGTGAATCTGTCCCTCGACGATCATCGGATTGATCACCGTTCCGCAGTCATGAACGACTACGTAACGCAGGATGTCGATCTGCGCCGTGTCCCGATCGACCTCCAGCACCATGGCATGCACGCCGCTGGCCGTACAGCCCCGCTCCGGGCCGAAGTACGCTGTTGCCTCAAGTCCGGGTTCCGTGCCGGGCTTCACGGCACCTCGAAGAGGGTTGGCGAGGGCCGCGAGATCGCCGAGCGTGATCTCCCGCTCAGGGGCGTTGCGAACCCGCACGGCCCCACCGCCGAGTTCCAGCTCCGACTCGTCGGCGTCGAGTGCCGCGGCCGCGGTGGTCAGAATCTTGCCGCGCACCGCGAGCGCGGCCGCGTGACAGGCGTTGCCCGCCACCACGGCGCCGCGGCTCGCAAAAGTGCCTGTGCCCCAGTTGAAGTGGGCCGTATCG
>JAOTWC010000030.1 GCA_029863105.1 Gemmatimonadota bacterium
CGATGCGGACGGGGACATCGACATGCTGGCGGAGGAAGTGTTCAGCTACATCCGATACTACCGGAACGAGGGTTCCGTCACGAACCCGCGACTGGTGCTGGCCGCGGACTCGCTGAGGGATTCCAGCGGCGCTCCCATCTTTTCCGATCGACAGAACATCCCGAACATCGCGGATATCGACTGCGACGGCCGCCTCGACCTGCTGATCGGCCGCCTCACCGGCACGATCACGCTGTTTTCGGAGATTGCCCGGGATGAAGCCGGCCTGCCGCGCTTCCGACACGTGACGGATCGCTTCCAGAACATCGAGATCGTAGCCGACTTCGGTCCCGGTGCGCCGCCCCCGGGAGGACCGGGGCAGAGTCCCGCCGGCAGCCTGCACGGAGCAAACACCCTTGCGCTCGCCGACATCGACGCCGACGGCGATCTGGATCTGTTCTGGGGCGATTTCTTCGAACCGGGCCTGCTCCTGATCGAGAACGAGGGAACCTGCAGTCGCCCCGACCTGGACGGGGAACCGTCCCAATTTCCACTGAACGAGCCACTGCTGACCAGCGGGTACAATGCACCGGCCCTGGCGGACATGGATGCGGATGGGGATCTGGACCTGTTCGTCGGTGTCCTGGGCGGAGCATTCAACCCGAATCGTACAACGATCGACAACCTGTACTACCTCGAGCAGACCGGTCCCAACGAGTTCGCCGCAAAGACAAGCCGGTATTTGCCGTCGATCGACGTGGGCAGCGAGAGTGTCCCGGTATTCGTCGACCTGGATGAAGACGGGGACCAGGACCTGCTTGTCGGAAACAAACTGGAGCAAGCCGGTCGGACGACCGGCCGCGTGTATCGATTCGAGAACACCGGATCGGCGACCTCAGCCGAATTCGTGCTTCGGGGAACGATGCCGTTCGAGGGAGCTTATCATTTCTCTCCGGCGTTCGGCGACCTGAACGGAGATGGCAGACAGGACATGGTGCTGGGAAACTGGACCGCGGACCTGGAGCTCTACTGGAACCAGGACGGCGAGTTCGTAGCGGATTCCGCGTTCAGTCTCCGATTGACCCGGGGTACCAATGGGGCCCCGGCGCTGGTCGACATTGACGCGGACGGCGATCTGGACCTGTTTGTGGGAGAGGCATCTGGCGAGTTGAACTTCTATCGCAATTCGGGTTCTCGGGCGCAGCCGGAATTCACGCTCGAGTCCGAGTCCTACGGCGCCATCGACGTCGGGCGCCGGAGCGTACCGCGGTTCGTGGACATGGACGGGGATGGCGACGTCGAGCTGGTCGTCGGGTCAGAGGTCGACGGTATTCAGGTCTTCCGGAATGACGGCACCACCCAGGAGCCGGAGTTCAAGCCCCTGGGTGCGCTGCCGATTGCCGCCCCTCCGTATGCCGTGCCCGCGTTCGTCGATATCGATGCCGACGGCGACCTGGAGCTGTTCGTCGGCGGCAATGGTGGAGGCGTCCTGTACTTCGCAACCCCTACAGGCTGACTACCAAAGACACGGTCAGCTGCGTGTCCACCTTGTCCAGCGGAGTGAGGACCGAGCCGAGCAGCGTCCCTCCGGGAGCATCGAACAGCCCGATCGACTCGAGAGAAGGCTGCTTGTCGTACAGGATCTTCAAACCAGTCTTCAGGGCAAGGACATCGCTGATCGACACGGCAACGGAGTTGTCGAAATCGGCCCGCAGATCGTCCGTGTCGGACAGGTTCTCGTCCACGACCAGCGTGCTGGCGAATGCGGTGGTCGCCGTGACCTGCCGGGTGTAGCCCCACCCGAACCGCAGGCCGCCGAACGAAACGGATTCGCCGATCAACGGTTCTTCGCGGCTGACCGTGAGACCGAGGTCCACCGCAAACGACCCCTGATCTGTCTCGACCAGTTTGATTCCAAAACCTGCCGCTCCGGTCAGTCGATTCTCGACGCCGGCGAACCGGTTACGCACCCATCCTCCCGACGTGTACACGTAGGTTCGGTCCGACACCTGCCGATCATAACGCAACGACGCAAAGTAGTTCTCGGCTGTCGTCTGCCGGTCCGTTTCCTCCGAGACGGTGAAGTCGCTCTGACTCGTTCCGACGGCGGATCTGCGGATCGTCCCCGACTCGACCCGGATGCCGCCGACGTCGAACATGAGGGAGGAACTTTCGAACGATCGCGCGAGCCTATTGCGCACGCCGAACGAACTGGATTCCGAGTTGCCCGCCGTGAGCACAAACGACAACTCCGCGTTGTCGGTCCAGGCGGGAGGAGCTTCCGTTTCCTGGCTCGCGGCCGGTCGTGCAAAGCTGCCGAGCAGAATGAGGAGCGTGAACGGACGGACGATTGTACGGGACATGGAAATCCTCTTGATCCGGGTGATCGCGACCAGGCCCAGCAGGGCCAGCGGTTGCACGTGCTTTCGCTTCCCTAGACAGCGGAGCCGTCGGAAAGTCACATGCGGTCTATTCGACCAAATGCGGAATACGACTGCGTGCCGAGACTCCTGGCAAGTGCGCGTCGCGGTGCGTCCCCGGGGAATGCCGCGCGTTCAGGGCGCGCCGACGTCCTCGATCTTCAGACCTTCGGGAGTGCCGTCGTAGTGCAGCACGAAGCGTTGTCTGGTTACGGTTTCCAGGCCTTCGGCGGCTCTGACCGACACCGTCAGCCGGTAGTGGCCGGGAGGATACTCGAGCATCATGCCCGAACTGATCACCAGCGGCGTGACCAGACGCAACTTGGGCTCATCGAAGTAGGTCAGTACAAGCGGGAGTTCACACGAAGTCTCGCCGGCCGCCACGTTCAGCCGTGCGGTCGAACCGACGCCGGACCAGGGCAGCTGAAGAGAGAACGGAAAGCCCGGGTGGACCTGCCACAGAGCTCCGTCGAAGTACTCCAGCCGTTCGACGAGCGCTTCGCATCCTCGGGCGGCTTCGACGCCGGTATTGATCAGCTTCAGCATCCACACAAGGACCGGTCGGTTTCCGAATCGAACCCGCTGCGGGGCAGCACCGGGATCGACCCGCAACCGCAGCTTGGGCATACGACGCAGCTTCATGACGCGTCGTGCTTGTAGACCAGCCGCCCCGGAGGCGGCGAGCATCACGGCCAGGTCCGTCATCTGTCCATCCCTGTTCGCTGTATCGTGGCGGCCGCTGGGCGGCGCGCACACGGAGGGCATCCGTCCGGTGATCACGCTTGAGTTGAGCAAAAAGCCTGCCGTTGCATCAGCACAACAGTCGGAGCCGGAATTCCGTCATCCAGACCGCTTGTAAGTGACTGAATCAGAATATGTTGACAAAAAAGTACAGGTGGTCGGGAATTTGATGGGCTGGCCAGGCAAGGTTGGTTGGAATCGCGACATCTCGGGCGTCGCCCGACAAGTATTGCACCGCGCTACGCCGGATCCGTCCGACGTGCACTGTCCGGCCGGATGGGCTGGCCTGGCAGGTAGGCGGGGCAGGAAAGCACGGGGAGAGAGGGGTACCTGGGCCAGTCCGGACCCGTGCCGGCGGCTCGGCACAACCAGAATCGGGAGCCCCGCGCGTTGATGAGCACGCGCGCGTGCGTGCAGCTCTCGCAGAGTCCGGCATCGACACGAGTCATACGTGAAGTGAGCGACCCGCGTATCCCTGTCAATGGGCGTCCGGAGCCCAAGGGGAGCCGCCTCTGTCGAGCCGGCCCCGGGCTGCCGATCTTGGACCCATGAGCAACCAGGATATGGCGCGGGGCCCCGGGTCGGGATCGTCAGCAAGTGTCCTATCCGGGCGGCTGCGTATCGGACTGGTCGTCCTGGCTCTCGGCGCCGTGGCAATCCTGATCCTGCTCAGAGCCTCGGGGTCTTCGGACCCGCCGGAGATCCTGCCTCCCGTGCGTCCGGTTCTTGCCGTCCTCCCGCTGATCGATCTTACCGGGGCCGGAAGGGACTACTTCAATGGAGGGCTTGCAGCCGAGATCGCCGCAGGCCTCGCCACCGTTCCGGGACTCGAGGTTCGTGCACGAGTCTCGGCCGGCATCTACGATGACGTGAATCGGGATGCGGCGCAGGCCGGTGCCGAGCTCGGAGTGTCTGTCGTCCTGGACGCCACCGTGAGGCGCGTAAGTGGCCAGCTGCGGGTGGCGGGACGGCTGATCGATACGGGGTCACGGGCGGTCGTCTGGTCAGGTGTGCAGGATACGACGGCAGTGGAGTGGCACGGCGCCAGGGACGCCATCGTCGCCGGGGTGGCCGGGGCGCTCGGCCTGGAGGTAGATGAACAGGCTCGTCGCAGGCTGGAGCGGCGGCAGACCGGGCTTGAGGCGTTTGATCTGTACGCCCTCGGTCGGTTCGGCTGGGCCGAAGGAGAGGGAGGAGACCTGCTGGAGGCTGTCTCCCACTATCAACTGGCCATCGAGGCTGATTCGGCTTTCGCTCCTACCTGGACAGCGCTGGCGGAAGCGTACGCGGCCCTGCCCCGTTTCACGCGGTTTCCCGTTGAACGGGTGCGTCAGGAGGGCGCGGCGGCGGCGCGAACCGCCCTGCGGCTCGACCCGGATGCGGCCGATGCGCACGCCGCGCTCGGCGAGATCCTGTACCTGTACGAGCGAGACTTGTCCGGCGGTCGATCCCACCTGACGCGAGCGGTCGAACTTGACCCGGGGAACGGTGCGTCTCTGGCCCGCCTGTGCGAGCTGGAGATGTATGACGGCCGGTTGGATGAGGCGGATGTCGCGTGCCGCCGAGGGGCAGAGAAGGAGCCGCTGTCGTTTCAACTCGCCTGGCTTGAGGCCGACCTCCGGAAGTTGCAGGGGGACTTCGGCGGCGCCCTGCGCAGCCTGGACAGTCTCAGAATCCTGTCGCCTGGATATGCTCCGCTGGCCGCCGACGCGGCGTTCACCGCGTTGCTGGCCGGTGACTCGACGCGCGTCTCCGATGATCTGGAGTACTGGCTCTCATTGCTGGGGGGCGACGACGCATTGCCGGCGGCATGGTTCGGCGCGGGTCGCTCCGGCGCGCTTCGACGACTTGCCGCGGAGGTGGACCCTCCACCCTCGGACCTCGCTGCCCTGGCCGCACTGGCCGGGGATGATCCCATGGCTCTCGCGGCGGCGCGGGCGGCGCTGAACGGCCGGGATCCGGGATCGCTGAGGTTCGGCGTATTTCCGGAGTTCGAAGCTCT
Organism: Gemmatimonadota bacterium; assembly: GCA_029863105.1. Lineage (GTDB taxonomy): Bacteria > Gemmatimonadota > Gemmatimonadetes > Palauibacterales > Palauibacteraceae > JARFPW01. The sequence goes on from JAOTWC010000030.1 coordinate 5,143, forward strand.
TCGCGAACAGGCTGCTTTCCAGGTTCTGTGGGAGGCTGCGCTTCGAGAATCCGAGGACATCCCCTAGCTGGAAAATGTCGCTGTCGTGCTACGCCCTGGGTTGACGCAAGATATAAATATATGCAACAAAACAACTTGCGTTACGGCACGGCGGATGCACCCGTGCTCCGGCATGAGTGAAAGAGCGTTCTGGCATTCTGACCCTGAAGCCCTGATGGCAAACGCTGCCCAGGCTCTGGAAGCTAAGCGTGCGATCGGGAGACTGATCGGGCGTGACTGGACCTACGTGGACTCACACCTGGGAGCGGTACTGCTTGAGGCGGTTCGACTTGTACCTGAGCAGGCCCAGAGGCGGCGAAGAGAGGATCGCCGGCTCATCGCGTGGGTCAGCCGGCTGATACCGGATATTCCCCCGGACGACCCGTACCGTCCCCAGGTGCTGCGAAGGCTGAAACAGATAATCTGACTGGCCAGTGTGAGCTAGCGCCCACCCCGTCCCGAGCGCTTCTTCTGGGTACTCTCTCGAGCAGGATCTTCGGCCCGGCCCGATTCACCTTGGGCCTCGAAGACCACGTTCGGTCCAGGCTCCACCAGGAGAGTGCCATACACGAACCCCAGCGGTTTCGCCCGCAGCCGTGGCACCAGTTCTGCCGCGTACACCCGGTACCAGCCGTTGGGAACGGGCTCGACCCGCACACTGTCGCCGATTGCGAGGTTGTCGACCACATCGGCGCGCGTGCTGGCTTGCGCCCGAACGCGGGCCATGACACGCGCCACGCGGACTTCTCCCCAGTCCGTCGCGACCTCTGCGCTCCCACTCCGCATCAGCGGAATCGACAGAGCGTTCGGTGCGAAAATGCCCGCGAGGACGGTGCCGAACGCACTCATCACGAAGAACAGGAGCACGAGGGGAACGCTTGAGCCCCGTCGCTGCGCAGGCGCTGTCTTCTTGCGCTGGCCGGGGTCGGCAGTCGCACCGCTGCCATCGTAGTCGCAGTCGGAACAGTACCGGTTGCCCGTCGCTGCTTCCTTTCCGCAGATCGGGCAGGTCTTGGTACCCAGTTTCGTATCCTCCGAATGATGGCGAATCGAACGCGTCTCGACGCCCTCGGAGGAGCGAAAGGCGTGCCGCGGGGTGTGTACCTGGGTTGAAAGGGCGGATAACAGACTGATCCGCACGCAGTTGCGGTATTTGCGAGCCGTCGAAACATGGCCCTTCCGGACCGCAGAGAAGGGCAATGTTTTCAGGCAGAACGCAGGATCGTGCTTTCGACTTGAGTCGCTGCGCTAGCTGCCGGATCGGTCTCCATGGCTCGTAAGAATCACCGGTGCCTCCCTGGTCGAGGATGTCGAGTCTATTGCTCGTCGTCCTCGTGGTCGTCGTCCTCGTGGTCGTCTTCTGCGTGGTCGTGGTTCATCGACATGGGGGCGATCGTCATCAGGCCAGTTTCGCCATCTTCGTTGTCGATGCACTCCCCGGCCCAGCCGCCACCCTCGCTGGCTTCGAGCTCGCACGTGATGATCACATCACCGTCGGGAGGCGACCAATGGTAGCTGACCAGGTCGCGGTTCATCTCGAGATCCTCCATCTCAACTCGAATCTCCTGACCCCCGGCATTCACGACGATCCAGCCCTCGTGTCCGCCGTCGACCATGGAGATTTCATAGGAGATGTCCATGGCCTGCTGTCCCGGTGGCGTCATCGTGCCCAGGTGGACGTGATGAGCCTTGTCCGCCTCGACCATGCCCTCGTCGTCCTGGGCCACAGCCTGGGGCGCCACGAAGAGCACGATGAGCAGGGATGCGCAAAGCCGCGCAAGGTTTGTTCGCATGTGGAGCGTCTCCGTTCGGGTGGTGGTTCCGGCACGGCACCAAGGGTAGCGCGCTCTCCTACGTTCCCGCCACCTGCCCGGGCGTTAGGCGTTGGTATGCTGCGAGCAGAGCCGCGTCGAATACCTCGGCCGTGTACTCCCTGCTGACCAGTTCCTCTGCCGCCTGTCCCAGACGTTCGCGAGTATCCGAGTCTTCGGATAAGCGTGTGAGTCCCTCCGCCAGATCCTCGGCGCGCAGACCTACGAGGTACGCCGTGGTATCGTCCAAAACCTGCGTATGGCTGGAGAGTCGCGTGGCGAGAATCGCTTTTCCGGCGGCCATGTAGGAATAGATCTTGAGCGGCGTGTTGCCTCCCTTCGTACGGGGCGACACCAGGATATCCGCCTGTTCCAGGAACGCCGGAAGATCACCGACCGGGCGCGGTCCGAGAAACGTGATCCTCGCACCCAGGTTCCGTTTGCTCACCATTTCCCGATAGGCGTTGAGATCGGCCTCGGAGCCGCCGATCACGACGATCCCGATGCGGCTGTCGGCCGGCAGCAGTCCGGCGGCCGCAACGAGCATGTCGATCCCCTGATAGCGGACCAGGTTACCCACGTATAAGGCGACGACCGTTCCTGCCGGCCACGGAGCCCGAATGTCGTCCACCGGCTCGCCGCTGGGATTCGGTTCCAGCGGCACATCTCGAAGGACGCGAACGCCATCCGATGACCCGACGACCCGTGTTGCCCGATCGGCGAGGTCGTCGCAGACCGGGAGAATCAGATCCGACCGCCGCAAAGCCCATGCTTCCAAGGCCTGGATCGGTCGCAGTAGAAAGTGCAAAGTGCTGTTCCAGTCACCCAGCTGTTCGGCGAGACTCGAATCCATGTCGTACACGACCCTGGCCCGGTGCCACCAGGCGAGGGCGAGCGCGGGGAAGATCGCTTCCTCGACGGCATGGACCACGTCGTAGGTACCGGGGCGAGCGAGCCGGGCGAACTTCAGCGTCAGCGGAATATCAAGCGCCACCTTCTGCCAGGAGGGCCCGACGGGAACACTGTGGATACCGGGCAGGCCCGCCGATCGGTGCACGCGCGCTCTGGTGTCGGGCACATCGCGGCCAAGGGGATACGTGAGGAGGTCCACGGAATGACCATGTGACGCCAGCGTGTTCACCAGGCGGTGTGTGTCGAGGGGCGTGCCACGCTCCTCGAGGTATGGCTGTGGCGCGACGACGAGGATCTTCAAGCGATCGATCCCGAGGTCACGAGGCCCCGCCCGCGGGCGGAGCACTTCCCCCGGAGGCTTCGAAGGCTCCGACGGCCCAATCGGAGAGCGAGGTTGCCCAGAGAATCAAGCGATCCCCGATCCAGGCCAGACCCTGCTCGACGACCGTCCCGTCCAGGATCCCGGCCCAGACAGCGGCGAGGGCGAGTACCACGAACACGAGCAGGGGTTTGAGCACGATCCGCAGCGTCTCCCTGATCAGCAGCCAGCCGATCATCGCCAGGAAGCCAAAGAAGACAACCGCGCCGAGCAAGGAGGACGGTATCATTCCCAGGACCAGCTTTCTCTCCGGGTTCACTTCGAATGGCGAACCCCTCGGGGGTCGCAACGACGAACAGGCAGGCGAGAAGATGACTCCGGTTGGCGGCCCGGGACAAGATCGGTATCGGTGTCGGACCCATGCGCTATGATCTCCCCTGACGAATCTCTATGACACCCGAGGGAGCAAACCGTGAACCTGCTGGCATTCGATATTGAAGCAACGGGACTGAATCCATACGAGGACCGCATCCTCGAACTTGCCGTGGTCCGCGTCTCGGATGACACTCTCGTGTTTCACGCCTTTTTCAATGCCGGCATGTCGATTCCCCCCGAGTCAACCGCGATTCACGGTATCAGCGACGAGTCCGTCGCGGGATGCCCGCCGTTCGCCGCCTGCGCTGAAGCCGTTCAGGCACTTGTGGACGGTGCGGTCCTGGTCGGTTTCGTGTCCCGTCGATATGACACTCTGATGCTCGATACGGAACTCCGCCGCGCGGGCCAGAAGGGTCTGGACCTGCTGACGGTCAAGGAAATCGACCTGTATCGCGTGTGGAAGGAATCCGAACCGCGCGATCTTGAAACTGCCGTGCGACGATTTCTCGGCCGCAAGCATGAGCTGGCGCACCAGGCTGTTCCGGACACGGCGGTCCTGCCTCCTTTGCTGCGCGAGATCGCTCGGGTGTTCGGCTACACGACAGACGATATGATCAGCCTGAGCCGCCCGGATTGGGAAGTCGACAGATCCGGCCGACTGCGCCTCGACCGGGAGTCAGGTGAAGTCGTGTTCAACTTCGGCAGGCATCGGGGGCAACCCGTCAGACTCAACGATGAATACCTCGAGTGGATGCTGGGCGCCGGTTTTCCGCCGGATACGAAGGCCGCGATCAAGCTGCTTCGCCGAAACGGCTTCCAGTGGTCGCTGGACGCCGCTACGGTTGCCTGAGGGCCGATCTACGGCTGCAGAAGGTCGGTCGGTGCCACGAGGGGCAAGGTCTCCAGGCCGATTCGCTCGCCCTGCAGCATGACCTCGCTGCCGTCCGAGAGTTCGGCCGGCTGCCGGAAGGTGAATCTTCCGTCCTTCTCCTGACGGAACGCGCCCGAAAAAGGCGTTTGCAGCTGCTGTTCAGGCGGCGGGGATGCCTGGGTGGGGCGGAGATCGCCGAGATGCCGCGTGGCTTCGAAGCACGTCGCGACGTACGTGAGGGGGATTTCTGCGCTCCACGCCCGAGCCGCGTCTTCGACGGCGTGGTGTTCTTCCGCGGCACGCAGTCCCAGGAGTCGAAAGCACCTCGAGGGATCTGGGAACGAGGCAGTATCGTCCAGTTCCTCCTGCGTCAGTGCGAGAGCCGCGGGCACCGCCACGGCACCCGTAGGTGCTGGTGCGGAAGCTACTTCGTCCGACCATGTGGCGGCGGGCCACGGCTCACTGCCCCCGGTTCCGGTGCGCAACAGAAAGGCACCGAGCGTATCCCCGTCCCGGTGGAGATGAACGCGATACGTGCCGCCGAAAGCGAGCGGAGTCTTTCGCACACGGACGATCTCGGCAAACCGGAACGCGGTTTCGAGGATTGCGCGCGCAGGGTACGAACCTGCTCTCTCCCCGGCCTCCCGTCTCCAGTCCACAAGGCCGCTTACGGCTCCGTACGGCCGTTCGGCCAGCTCGTCGTCCGTCGGCAGCAGCCGGTACAACTCGAACAGCTCGGCCGCCGCCAGCTTAGGTTGGCCCATCGCAAGCGGGTGTTCCCAGGGGCTGTTGGGAAATCCTTCCCAAACCGCCCCATAGACGTCCAGCGTCGGACGGCTGGCTACCCAGTCCTTCATAGGTCTCAATTGCCCGCGGTAGAACGCCACATCACCAGACGGAGACCAGCGCCAACTACCCGTCCACGGAATCGGCGCGCAATTCTCGTCGAATCCCCACGGGACCAGCAGCACCGACCGATCGAAAGCTGGCAGGGTGTCCACCTCGTCAGCTCCCGGACCGCCTATCCGCGAGACGTCCGCCGCCTGTCCGAACGTGGATCCGTCCACACGGACAGTATCTGCGAGCGTGGTCGCCAGGACGTACGTCACGTCCTCGGCGCGCACACCGCTGAAGGGTTCCTTGCATCCCTGGGGCATGCCCTTGTCCGAGCCCGGCGAACCGACATCCACCGCAAGAAGCGCCAGCGGCAGTGCGGCCACTCCGAGGAGCCGGCCGCCTCGCTTCATCAGTTGGATCACTGGCTGTTCCACGACATGGCATGCGCCTCTCGAGGGTGTTCGAATCTGTCACCGTGAAGTTATGGAATGTCCGCTGGAGATCAAAGTCGAACGAGGGCCGATCACACGTAATCCGAAGTCGGCCCTCGTCATATCCGTTTCAGTTGCTCTCCTCCGGTTCCGTTTCGTAGACTGGTTCGTCACCCAAACATCCCCGAGGAGGCCGCACGATGCTAAAAGAGTTCAAGGAGTTCGCTGCGAAGGGCAACATGCTCGACATGGCGGTCGGTATTGTGATCGGCGCGGCGTTTGCCACGATCATCGGTTCCCTGGTCAACGAC
>JAOTWC010000031.1 GCA_029863105.1 Gemmatimonadota bacterium
AATTGCAGTTGACCAAGGAGATTGCGGCCGGCCTCGGTGAGGCCGAGACGATCTATCTGGCCGACTTTACGGGGCTGAGCGTGGAAGCCCTCGGCGAATTGCGCGGACGGCTTCGCGAGTCAGGAGCGCAGTTCCGCGTTGTTAAGAACACGCTGACGATTCGGGCGCTCGAGGGCCTCGATCTACCGGACCTGACGGAACACCTGAAGGGTCCGACGGGTCTAGTTCTCGCCGGCGAGGACCCTGCCGGACCCGCCAGGATCATGCGGGACTTCGCCAGGGAGAACGATGACCGTCCGGTCGTGAAGGTCGGCATCGTGGACAAGCGCACAGTAGCGGCGGATGAGATTCGGACGCTGGCGGATTTGCCTTCGCGGGCCGTACTGCTCGGAACCATCGCCGGTGGTCTGACGGCGTCGGTGGCCGGCATCGTCGGTTCGTTGAATGCCGTGATAAGGGACATCGCGTTCCTGGTCGAGGAAGTTGCGAAGCGGAAGGACGAACAGAACTGAAGTTGTGGGTCGGGGGATTGAGAGCCTGCCGGCAAGGCCGGAGCTGGCTCATGGAATTGGAACATCGAGGCAGGGAGTACTCGACAGAATGAGCAAGGTAGACAAGCTGCTAGACGAGATCGGCTCGCTGACCGTGTTGGAGGCGGCCGAGTTGAAGACGAAGATGGAAGAGACGTTCGGTGTGACTGCAGCGGCTCCCGTTGCGGTGGCCGCGGCCGTAGGAACAGCCGCTGCTGACGTCGAGGAGCAGACCGAGTTCGACGTCATTCTCGCCGGTGTCGGCGACAAGAAGATCCAGGTGATCAAGGTCGTGCGGGAAGTTACCTCGCTCGGCCTCAAGGAAGCCAAGGATCTCGTGGACAACTCGCCAAAAGCCGTCAAGGAAGGCGTGTCCAAGGAAGAGGCCGACCAGATCAAGGCGAAACTGGAAGAGCAGGGGGCCACCGTCGAGGTGAAGTAGTGACCTCCGGGTCCGCCGGCTTGGCGGGACCCGTGTCACTTGTTCAACTCGCACGGCGGCTCGAATGCAAGATTTCGATCAAACAACGACGTACGCGCTCGCACGGCGCCCCGGATTCCAGACTGAACGAAGCGTGTTCATGGGGATCGGGGCTTCTTGCGCTCCGTATCCGGTGTGCGCCACGCGGTTCGGATCATTCGGGTTCCGGCTGCACGTACGCTCCATCGCATCTGCAGGAGTAATCTAGTCTTGGCGATATCGAACAAGAACGGCTCAGTAGTCTCTTTCGCCAAACTCGGCGAGAGCAAGTCGATGCCCCATTTCCTCGAAGTTCAGCTGGAGGCGTTCGATCGACTCCTTAAGCCGAGCACGAAGGAAGAGCGTCGTGACGTGGGACTCGAGCGTGTGTTCAACGAGATCTTCCCGATTACCGACGTGAACGAGAACTTCTCGCTGGAGTTTGTCGACTACACCCTCGGCGAGCCCAAGTACTCCGTCGAGGAATGTATGGAGCGCGACATGACGTACGCCGCTCCCCTGAAGGCGACCCTCCGTCTCGCGGTATTCGAGAGAATCGGCGACGACGGCGAGAAGCGCCCGGCGGATATTCTGGAGAAGGAAGTCTATCTCGGTGACCTGCCTATGCTTACACGGCAGGGTACGTTTGTGGTCAACGGTGCGGAGCGCGTGATTGTCAGCCAGCTGCATCGGTCACCGGGCGTTGTATTCGAGGAAAAGACGCATCCGAACGGAACGCGTCTATATTCGGCCCGAATCATCCCGTTCCGTGGGTCCTGGGTGGAGTTCACGCTCGACATTCACGACGTCATCCACGTCCACATCGACAAGCGGAAGAAGTTCCCGGCAACAGCGCTTCTGCGGGCCTTCGGTTACGGCACGGATTCCGACATACTGGATCTGTTCTACCAGCGCCGGAACGTCGAGCTGACAGGCCTGGAGGAAGATCGCGCATCGCGGCGGGAGGTCATCGGGACCATGCTCGTCCGGTCCGTCCTCGACGATGCCTATGAAGGTGATGCCGGCAAGCCCGCGACGCTGGCCGTTGCGAGCTTCGACCCGAAGGACATCGAAAACCCGGCCTATCTGTCTGTCGACGTCATGCATCCGGAGACGGGTGCGCCACTGGCGCTGATTGGCGAGCAGTTGGATGACACCCTGCAACGCCGATTTCTCGAGGCTGGGGTCGACAAAGTCAAGGTGTACAGTGACAGTGACGTGTTTCTCGGCCGCCGGGGCGAGGAAGTCACGGAGGAACTGTTCGACCGGCTGGTGAGAGCCGGGGTCGAGGAAGTCGAGGTCTATTCCAGCGCGGCATTCATCAGTGTGCGGGGTAGTTACGAAGATCTCTCCAACCGTCGTGACTGGAGCTTGCAGCCCACTCTTGCGGGCGACGTCGTTGACCCTAAGACCGGCGAGGTGCTGGCGGAGAAGGGCGACGAGTTCACTCCCGAGCTATTCGCCGCCTTGAAGGAGCGCCGCGTCCGCGACGCCCTCGTGTTTACGGGCGGTCCCCGGGGTGAATCGCCGTTGATCAAGAATACGCTCGCGAAGGACCCGACTCGGGGCGAGCGGGACGCGCTGCAGAACATCTACTCGCTCGTGAGGCCCGGTGAGGCCCCCAACATCGAGACCGCGCGCACGGCGCTCGATCGGCTGTTTTTCAACCCCAAGCGATACGACCTCGGTCGAGTCGGTCGTCACAAGGTGAATCACCGGCTCAGAGAGATCTATCGCCTGCTGTCGTTCGATGTGCCGACAGCAGATACGACGGTGCTTGCACCGTCGGATTTCGTGGCGATCGTGCGGTGCCTGGTCGAGTTGCATGAGGGCCGTGGGTACACCGACGATATCGATCACCTCGGAAACCGGCGGGTGCGTTCGATCGGCGAACTGATCGCAAATCAGTTCTCCATCGGCCTGTCGCGCATGGCGCGGCTGGTTCGCGAGCGCATGTCGATCAACAGCGATCCGGACAAGATGTCGATCGACGATCTCGTCAACGCGCGCACCGTCAGCGCCGTCATCCAGGCGTTCTTCGGAAGCTCCCAGCTCAGCCAGTTCATGGATCAGACCAATCCGCTGGCCGAACTGACGCACAAGCGCCGTCTGAGCGCTCTCGGACCGGGCGGACTCAGCCGCGAGCGGGCCGGCTTCGAGGTCCGAGACGTCCATTATTCGCACTACGGGCGCATGTGCCCGATCGAGACTCCGGAAGGTCCGAACATCGGGCTCATCACGTCGATGACGACATTTTCACGACTGAACGAACTCGGATTTCTCGAGACTCCGTATCGGCGCGTGATCGATGGCAAGGTTACCGGGGATATCGTCTGGCTCTCGGCATCCGACGAGGAGGACTACGCGGTCGCCCAGGCCAACGCCCGGCTGAACCCCGACGGCAGCTTCGTCCGGGATCTCGTGCTGTGCCGACAGAAGGACGACTACCCGCTCCTGCCGCCCGAGGACATCGACTTCATGGACGTGGCACCGGATCAGCTCGTGGCTGTTTCGCCGGCGCTGATCCCATTCCTCGAACACGACGATGCCAACCGTGCCCTGATGGGTTCAAACATGCAGCGACAAGCCGTACCGCTGCTGTTTCCGGACGCACCCCTGGCGGGAACCGGCCTCGAGGAGAAAGCCGCCGCGGACTCCGGGGCAGTCGTGACAGCGCTTCGGGGCGGAACGGTGGAGAAGGTGACGGCGGAAGAAATCGTAATCGATACGGGCGCCGTGCGGGGCAAGGCTGCCGATGCGCCGCTCGCCCGGCTGTCGCAGCACGATCGGTATGCCCTGAAGAAGTTCTGGCGTACGAACCAGGATACGGCGATCAACCAGCGGCCGATCGTCGAGACGGGTCAGAAGGTCAGCGCGGGTCAGGTGCTGGCCGACGGCGCTGCCACCGACCACGGCGCGCTGGCGCTCGGGCGCAACGTGACGGTGGCGTTCATGCCCTGGTACGGTCACAACTTCGAGGACGCGATCGTGATCAGCGAGTCGCTGGTCAAGACGGATGCGTTCACGTCCGTGCACATTCAGGAGCTTGAGCTGCACGTCCGCGACACAAAGCGAGGTACGGAGGAAGTCACGGCGGAGATACCGAACGTGGCCGAAGAAGCCCTGGTTGATCTCGACGAGCGGGGCATCATCCGAATCGGTGCGGCCGTGAAGACCGGCGACATTCTGGTCGGGAAGATCACGCCGAAAGGTGAAACGGAGCTGTCCCCGGAAGAAAAACTGTTGACCGCGATCTTCGGTGAGAAGGCGAAGGACGTCAAAGACAGCTCGCTGCGGGTCCCACCTGGCGTCGAAGGTACGGTGATCGATGTCAAGATCTTCTCCAGGCACATCGACGACCCGCTGCTCGAACGCGAGCACGGCGAGCGGATCGGAAAGCTTCGTGAGGGAGAGCGTGAGGAGATCGCGCGCATTGTTGAGGCCCGGGATGCGGAGCTGCGAACCGCGCTTGAAGGCCAGACCGTTGCCCTGTTCCTGAAGAGGGGGACGATCGAGGCGTTGCTCAAGGAAGGGAAGCGGCTCGGCAAGACGGCACTCGCTGAGCTGGATTTTGGCGAGCTCGACCTCAGCACGATGAAAGTCAAGAACGCCGCGGCCAACGAGTCGGCCCGGAAGATCATCGACGAGGCGAAGCGCCGCGTCGAGCGGATTCGCGAGCGCACCGAGGAAGCGATTGATCGAGTATTCCAGGCTGACGAACTGTCTCCCGGCGTCGTCCAACTTGTCAAGGTTTATCTGGCGGAGAAGCGCAAGATCTCCGTGGGCGACAAGATGGCCGGACGCCACGGCAACAAGGGCATCATCGCCCGGGTCGTCCCCGAGGAAGACATGCCGATGCTTCCAAACGGCACGCCGGTGGACATCGTGCTGAATCCGCTCGGCGTCCCGAGTCGGATGAACGTGGGACAGATCCTCGAGACACATCTTGGATGGGCTGCGGCACAGCTCGGATTCCGAGCGCAGACACCCGTATTTCACGGCGCCTCGGAGCATGAGATCGGGGCACTGCTGAAGCTCGGTGGGGCATTGTGGGCGGGTCGCTTCCTTGCCCCGAGCGTCAAGGTCCCGAAGTTCGGCGCGAAAGACGCGCAAAACCTCGTGGCGTCGATCCAGAACGTGGAGGGCTCGTTCCAACCGGCGAACAACGGTCATCCGGCCGGCCTCGGACGCAGCCTGGACGCCTATCTCGGCGTGAAGGACAAGGCGGCGAAGGCGCTGATCCAGAAATTCGGCGCGTACGTCGTCGCGGTCGCAAAGACGGCGTCCGGTCAGACTACGGCGCCAAAGCTGAAGAGTGCCGGCTGGCCGGCGGCGGCCGCGATAGCTGGAAAGGCTGCCCTCAAGGCCGGTCTCGACGCCGCGGTCGTGGAGTTGATGCTGAAGGCCGACCTCAAGCCCGGTGGCAAGATGCGGCTGCGGGATGGGCGTACGGGGCAGCCTTTCGAAGCAGACGTGACAGTGGGCGAGATCTACATGATGAAGCTGTCTCATCTCGTGGACGACAAGATTCACGCGCGCTCGATTGGGCCCTACAGTCTGGTCACACAGCAGCCCCTGGCAGGTAAGGCACAGTTCGGGGGCCAGCGGTTCGGTGAGATGGAAGTGTGGGCTCTCGAGGCTTATGGCGCAGCCCACACGCTCCAGGAAATGCTGACAGTGAAGTCGGACGATGTGTCCGGCCGAAGCCGCGCGTACGAAGCCATCGTAAAGGGCGAGAATCTGCCCAAGCCCGGCGTTCCGGAGAGCTTCAACGTCCTGGTGAAGGAACTCCAGGCGCTGGGACTCAGCGTAACGCTTGGCAGCGACGAAACCGATTCGATTTTCGGAAACTGACGGAAACAGAGACGACAGGGGTCACCCAGACATGATCGACTTTCCTCGACACCGCGGCACCAGCTCGGCGGATTTTGACTGGATCCAAATCAAGATCGCGTCCCCGGACGAAATCCGGTCGTGGAGCTATGGCGAGGTTACCAAACCGGAGACGATTAACTACCGCTCGTTCAAGCCTGAACGAGACGGCCTGTTCTGCGAGCGGATCTTCGGCCCGGTCAAGGACTGGGAGTGCCACTGCGGCAAGTTCAAACGCATCCGATATCGCGGCCACATATGCGACAAGTGCGGCGTCGAAGTGACGCTGTCCAAGGTGCGGCGTGAGCGTATGGGGCACATCGAGCTGGCCGTGCCGGTCGCGCACATCTGGTTCTTCAAGACACTGCCGTCGCAGATGGGTTACCTGCTCGGCATGAAACTCCGCGACCTCGAGAGCGTGATCTACTACGCGGCCTATGTCGTCACGCATCCTGGCAAGCAGGAGGTCGAGTACACGCAGGTCCTGACCGAGGACGAGTACTGGGAGCTGACGGAGAAGGCGCGCGAAGCGGGCGACGACAAGTTCCGCGCGGAAATCGGTGCCGAGGCGGCACGCACGATGCTCAGCCAGCTGAACGTCGACAAGCTGGCCGAACAGTTGCGCGTCGAAGTCGCGAACGAGACGAGTAAGCAGCGGAAGAAGCGCAAGCTGAAGCGCCTGAAGGTGCTCGACGCGATCCGCAACAGTGACGCGGAATCGGCGCTGCGCAACAACCCCGAGCACATGATCATGGACGTGATTCCGGTCATCCCGCCCAATCTGCGGCCGTTGGTGCCGCTGGACGGGGGACGGTTCGCCACCTCGGATCTCAACGACTTGTACCGGCGGGTGATCAACCGGAACAACCGCCTGAAGAAGTTGCTCGAAATGCGCGCGCCGGAGGTCATCCTGCGCAACGAGAAGCGCATGCTGCAGGAGTCCGTCGATGCGCTGTTCGACAACGGGCGCCGAGGCAAGGCGATACGCGGACGGGGCAAGCGGCCGCTGAAGTCACTCTCCGACATGCTGAAGGGAAAGCAGGGCCGGTTCAGGCAGAACTTGCTCGGGAAACGGGTCGATTACTCCGGCCGTTCGGTAATCGTCGTGGGCCCCGAGTTGAAGCTCCATCAGTGCGGCCTGCCGAAGGTGATGGCGGTCGAACTGTTCAAGCCGTTCATCATCCATGAGCTGGAAAAGCGCGGCGAGGCGGAAACGGTCAAGCGGGCCAAGAAGCTCGTCGAACGGTACGACCCCAAAGTGTACGAGGTTCTCGAGGATATCATCACCGATCACCCGGTGTTGTTGAATCGGGCGCCGACGCTTCACCGCCTGGGAATCCAGGCGTTCGAACCGGTGCTCGTCGAGGGGAAGGCCATCAGGATCCACCCGCTCGTCTGCGCTGCATTCAACGCGGACTTCGACGGAGACCAGATGGCGGTCCACGTGCCGCTGTCGTTCGAGTCTCAACTCGAGGCGCGAATCCTCATGTTGTCGTCCAACAACATCCTCAAGCCGTCGAACGGGAGGCCGATTACGAGCCCGAGCCAGGACATGGTGCTGGGGTCCTATTTCCTGACGAAGGCTCCGTTCGAATTTGAGAAGCGTGTCGCGGAGGGCGGGTTGATGCACTTCCAGTCTGCGGCGGAAGTCGAGTTGGCCATCGCCAACGGCTTCCTGCAGACCTCGTACGGGACTCCCGACTACCACCGTCCCGTGAACTATCTGACGGGCGGTACCTGGGTGGCGACTACGGTTGGCCGCATCCTGTTCAATGCGATCCTGCCGGCCGGTCTGCCGTACAAGAACGAAACGATGAACAAAGGCTCCCTCAGCGACCTGGTGTTTGAGGCCTTTCGGGATACCGACCTGCGGTCGACAACGCGCTTTCTTGACGAACTGAAGGATCTGAGCTTCCGCTACGCGACGCTCGGCGGCGTGTCCGTTGGCATGGAGGACATGGTGATTCCGAAGGAGAAGGCAACGATCCTCGCCGAAGCGCAGGAGCAGGTCGATCGATTCACGAAGGCGTACCACAAGGGCGTGATCTCCTTCGGTGAGCGCTACAACAAGGTGATCGACGCCTGGACGCACGCCAACAACGACGTCGCGGATGCGATGGTCGACGCGATGGCAAAGTCGGAGGACGGATACAACCCGATTTTCATGATGTTCGATTCCGGCTCCCGCGGCTCCCGGGATCAGATCCGGCAGCTCGCCGGCATGCGAGGCCTGATGGCCAAGCCCCAGAAAAAGCTCACCGGTGGCATCGGCGAGATCATCGAGAGTCCGATTCGCGCGAATTTTCGAGAAGGCCTGAGCGTTCTCGAGTACTTCATTTCCACGCACGGCGCGCGGAAGGGGTTGGCGGATACTGCCCTCAAGACGGCCGACGCCGGATACCTAACGCGCCGCCTGGTGGACGTCGCGCAGGACGTGACGATCACAGCGGAAGACTGCGGAACCGTACTCGGTCTCGACGTGTCAGCGCTCAAGGAGGGCGAGGACATCATCGAGCCGTTGCGCGATCGGGTGGTGGGCAATGTCGCCCGGGAAGACATCGTGGATCCGATTAGCGACGAGGTGATCGTCGAAGGTGGACAGATCATCACGGAGGAAGCGTCCCTGGCGATCGAGGAGGCGGGCTTGCAGTCCGTGCAAATCCGCTCGGTGCTCACTTGCCAGGCGCGACGCGGAGTGTGCCAGAAGTGCTACGGTCGCAACCTCGCCACGATGAAGATGGTCGACGTCGGCGAGGCCGTTGGCATCCTGGCGGCCCAGTCGATTGGAGAGCCCGGGACGCAGCTGACGTTACGGACGTTCCACATCGGCGGAACTGCTGCGCGTATTGCGGCTCAGACGCAGCGGAAGTCCAAGCTGGAAGGGACCGTGGGATTCGAGCGCATCGTGGCGGTCGCAACGCCGGACGGTTCCCGGGTAGTGACCAGCCGCGAAGGCCAGATTCTGATGCGGACAGCCGGAGACCGGGTCCGATCGCGTCTTGCGGTTCCATACGGTGCTACCCTGCATGCCGAAGACGGAGTCGCCGTGAAACCGGGCGATCTGCTGTTCAGCTGGGATCCGTACTCCGAGCCGATCGTGGCGGACCATAAGGGAGCACTCCGTTACAAAGACATTGTTCCGGAGGAGACATTTCGCGAGGAGCTGGACGAGGCCACGGGCCGCCGTCAGCTGGTCATCATCGAAGATCGCGACAAGAAGCTCCATCCACGGATCGAGATCGTGGACGGCAAGGGCAAGAAACTCCGTGAGTTCATCGTGCCGGTCGGCGCGCAGTTGCTCGTGCGGGATGGCGAGAAAGTGAAGCCGGGTGACACGCTGGCCAAAATCAGTCGTGAAGCTTACAAGACGAGGGACATCACGGGAGGCCTGCCTCGCGTGGCCGAGTTGTTCGAAGCGCGGAAACCCAAGGACCCGGCGACGATCACGGAGGTCGACGGCCGGGTGAGTTTCGGCGGAATCAAGCGCGGCAAGCGCGAAATCCTCGTCGAGATGGAAGGCGCCGAGGAGCCGCAGGTCTACCAGGTGCCGGTGGGCAAGCATCTTCGCGTCCACGAGGGTGATATCGTGCGCGCCGGTGATCGTCTATCCGAAGGACCGGTCAACCCCCACGACATCCTGCAAGTCAGGGGTCCGCGGGCCGTTCAGGAATATCTGCTGAACGAGATCCAGGAGGTCTACCGGCTGCAAGGCGTGCGGATCAACGACAAGCACATCGGTTGCATCGTTCGTCAGATGCTGCAGAAGGTCAGCGTGACCGATCCCGGCGATACCGAGTATCTGGAGGGCGAGCACGTGGACCGGATGCGGTTCCACGAGTATGCGCGGAAGATGATCGACGCGGGCAAGAAGCCGCCGCGATCCGAGCCCGTTTTGCTGGGGATTACCAAATCGAGCCTGGTCACGGAGTCGTTCATCAGCGCGGCTTCCTTCCAGGAGACGACGCGCGTGCTCACGGATGCGGCGGTGCACGGGAAGATGGACAAGCTCGAGGGATTGAAGGAGAACATCATCATCGGGCATCTTGTGCCGGCCGGAACTGGGATTCACCGCTTCCAGGACGTTGAATTCCTGGTCGGGAAACCTCTGCAGGAGCAGTTGGATTCCATGCGCCGTGTCGAGCCGGAACCCGTGGTTCCCGCCGGCGGCCTGTTCGCCGAACTTCGAGGGGACGCCGAACTGGAAGCAGAGGAGGAAGGCGAGGAGGTCGAGGCCGGCTGAGCCCGATCGGGATCCCGCTCCAGGCGTAGGGATTCCCGGCGTTCACCCGCCCTTCGATCGGGGGCGGGCCATGCTTGACATCACCAACGGTGGGATCTACTATCTCCAGTCTGCCGATGGAACGATCGGCACCCGTGCAAGATGGGGCAAACGTTGCCTCCGGACGTATTCACCGCTTCTCCGGCCTCGCACATTGGCGCTGCGCGTGCGAGACACTGGGGGGCGGTTTCTGACGCAGGGGTAGTGAGGTGGCCGATCGACGGGATCGGCGGACAGACGGCGGAGCCCACGGGCCCCGAAGCACGTAAACGGAACCGATAGAGGCGGCAGGCAGGAATATGCCCACGATCAACCAGTTGGTGCGCAAAGGGCGCGAAAAGGCCGATAAGAAGCGCAAGGCGCCGGCCCTCGAGGCCAACCCGCAGAAGCGGGGCGTCTGCACGCGCGTCTACACGACCACCCCCAAGAAGCCGAACTCGGCCTTGCGGAAGGTCGCCCGTGTGCGGCTGACGAACGGCTTTGAAGTCACGGCGTACATTGGGGGTGAAGGGCATAACCTCCAGGAGCACAGCATCGTCCTCATCCGGGGCGGACGTGTGAAGGATTTGCCCGGTGTCAGGTACCACATCATTCGCGGGACGCTGGACGCATCCGGCGTCGCGGATCGGCGGCAGGGTCGCTCGAAATACGGTTCGAAACGCTAGCAGATGAGGACGCCGCGGCGCCGGAACGTCACCGGGGCTGCCCGAGACGAGGGTCAGTAGGGTCGACCCGGCCTGCATCAAGGCCGGGTTATTCGTTCAAGGAAGGGTAAATGTCACGCAGGCAGAAGGCGGAACACAGGGAACCACCGGCCGACCCGAAGTATGGGAGCCAGGAAGTCACGCGTTTCATCAACGTGCTGATGCTGGACGGCAAGAAGTCCATGGCCGACGGAATC
>JAOTWC010000347.1 GCA_029863105.1 Gemmatimonadota bacterium
GGACGGGGATGCCGGGCGCCTGGATCGGATCGGCTTCGCTCGCCACCGGAGTCGTTGTCGAGGCCGCCGTATCCCGCTGGATGGCGCGCGCGGCGATCCGTGAGCTTCTGGCGACTCCGTGCCCTCCCGGCGGCACGTCCGAATTACTTACCTATGGAGGAATCTCCCGCTTCTATGGTCCGTTGGCCCTCACGTCTCTCATCGGCCTGGCGGTGCAACCCATGCTTACGTTCTTCATGGGCCGAGCGGCATCGCCCGTCGAGTCCCTGGCCGTGTTCCCGGTCGTCAATTCGTTGGCCTTCGTGTTCCGCGCGCTCGGCCTCAGCTTCCAGGACGCGTCGATCGCGCTGATCGGCCGCCGACAGGAGCACCGCAGGGAGTTGTCACGCTTTACGACCCTCCTCGCTCTGGGCAGCACGGCGGGACTGGGAGCGATCGCGTTCACCCCGGCGGCGAGGATGTGGTTCGAGACGATCTCCGGTCTCACCCCCGACCTGGCCGCCTTCGCCTATGTTCCCATCAGGCTGGCAGTACCCGTCGCAGGTCTCTCGGTGTTGATGTCCTTCCAGCGTGCGATCCTCATGCAGAGCCGGAGCACGAGGCCGATTACAGTGGCCACCGCACTCGAAGTATCCGTAATCGCGGCCGCATTCGTGATCGGCGGCTGGGGTATGGGACTCGTCGGAATTACGGCGGCGTTCGCTGCGTTCGTGGCGGGACGGCTCGTTTCCACCGGCTACCTCGTCGCGGCGGCCCGGCTCGACCGGCAGACCTCCCGCCGTCCGTGACACACCGGCGTGCTAATCCGCTTCGGCCGTCCGAATCAGCGTGAACGTGCCATAGGCTCCGCAGCACGAGGCGCGCTGATACCAGATCCCGCGAATCGTGTCGGCGCTGAACCGGCCCAGCAGTTCGACGCCCCAATCGGCGAAGCGGGGGACGACGGTAATCGCCACGGAATCGCCCCCGAACACCAGGCCCTCGCCATCAACGGCCGACGTCTGGTCGGCTCCGAGCATCCGTCCGAAATCGATCCGCGATTCTGCTGTGCTGGCGAACACGTTGTCAGCCGGGCCGGGGTCTGTCATCGATCCGTCGAACACAAGCTCGCCGGATGCCTCGCGAGAGGACGGTCGCGCATTGAGTCCTGCCGAGTCGAGCACGAAAGAGGCGCTCCACACTCCGTCCAGCCGGCAGCACGGCGGTTCGGCGGGTACAAGCGAAAAGTCGATCAGCGACGTGACTCCCGACGTGACGATGGCCGTCACTGAATCCGGCACGAACCCCCTGCGATAGGCCCGCAGCTTGAGCGGACCGGCGGCCAGGGGCGCCACACCGAACGCACCTGTCGCATCCGAGATCGCGCCCAGTGCGCCGGTCGATACCTCCGCGCCCGCGACCGGCCGGTCCGTCGAGGCATCCCGGACCGTGCCCCGAATGGCCCCGGATGCCACGGACGAGTCCGGCCCGGAACTGGCGTCGGGCGTGCCGGGCTCCTCCCCCTCCGCAGCACAAGCGGCGGCGAACAGGCTGACGAGCAGGATGGCACGGCAACCGAATGTCACGGGGGCCCTCGCGATATGAGACATGCTGATCCATGGAACCGAACCGGCGGCGTGCCGCACCGCAAGTGTCCTCGACGGGCGGGTGCTTTCCGGTCTAGATCCAGGTCGAACGTTTCACCGTTCTGTCGCTATCCACATCACCCGTATGCGCTGTGGACGCGGGCTCGAACAACAGGACGTGCGCCAGCCCGTCCGCCACAGGTCGGTGCTCGACGCCCCGCGGGATCACGCACAGCTCGCCCGCGCTCAGTTCGACTTCCCCGTCCCGCAACTCGATCCGGAGAGTCCCCTCAACGACGAGAAACATTTCGTCCTCTGCCGCATGGCTGTGCCACACGAAGTCGCCCTCGAGCTTCGCCAGTTTCACCTGCTGGCCGTTCAACTCCGCTATGATAAACGGATGCCATCGCTCCTCGAAGCGAGAGAACTTGTCGTTCAGGTTGACGACTTTGATGCTCACGACGCCGTGCTTCCCCGGCGAAGCCAGTACGCCACTCCGGCTGACTGGCGCTGTGTCGCGGCGGTGCTGGAAGGAGGAGAGGATCCGGATGCCATCATCGGTCTCCAGGAGCGGGTAGCGAGGACCGGCTGCCGCGTGTACTGGTAAGATATGTCCAGAGCCTTCGTAGATGAAGATGCGTCAGGTGAGCCCGAGCCCCGGTACACGCTCCCGGACCCCGACTCCCCGCACTTCGATCGCGCCGCCGCCCTGGCCCTGATCGAAGGGGCGAACTTGGGAAATACCCGCAGCGCCGAACTCGCGACCGGCTTCCGCTGGGGTGAACCGCGCCTGAGGTGCCATGTCGAGGCTCTGCTTGCCGAGGCGTCCGAACGAGACGAGGTGAGAATCGTCCAGCTGGCGCGGCGCTTTCTGCGTAAGGCGGAGGACTACGAGGCGACCGGTGAGGCGGGAG
>JAOTWC010000348.1 GCA_029863105.1 Gemmatimonadota bacterium
TTGGCGGGCCGTTCGCGACCGACTTCGTCCACGCCCCCCACCGGCTCGTGATTCACCACTTCTCCGTCGATGTCGAAGAGTACTTCAACTTCCTCGGGTTCGAGAGGAGAGTCCCCATGCCCGAATGGGACCGCCTCGAGAGCCGTGTAGAAGCGAGCGTCGACGACCTTCTCAGCGAGCTTTCGTCCGTGGGTTCAACGGGCACCTTTTTCACGTTGGGATGGATTGCCGAACGTCACCCTCAGATGGTGCGGCGGATCGCGGCGGAAGGACACGAGGTCGCGTCCCACGGATATAGCCATCGACGCGTGGTCGAGTTGGCCCCCGAGGAGTTCCGCCACGAGATCCAGAAAACGAAGCGTATCTTGGAGGACCTAATCGGGAAGGCGGTCAAAGGATTTCGCGCCCCACACTTCTCGATCCTGCCGGGGTGCGAGTGGGCCTTGGACATCCTCATCGAGGAAGGCTACGAGTACGACTCGAGCCTATTCCCCATCAAGCGGAAGGGATACGGCTATCCGGACGGCCAGCGCGACCCCCATTGGATCGAGCGCCCGGCCGGCCGTCTCGCCGAGGTGCCTCCCGCCACTTTGCGGTTTGGATCGACGAACGTTGCAGCAGGTGGCGGAGCTTGGTTCCGGATCTTCCCGTACGGCTTCGTCCGCAAGGCTCTTCGGGACTGCGAGCGTCGCTCGGTGCCGGGAACATTCTATTTGCACCCCTGGGAGATCGATCCGGGCCAGCCCCAGCTGGAGGCGCCGCGGGCCGACCGGCTGAAGCACTACATGGGCATCTCCCGGGCCCGCGGAAGGCTGCGGCGGCTGTTCAGTGAGTTCCGGTTCAGGCCGATTGCAGCGACCGTCGAGGCCCTGTGAGCGGGACACCGTCAGGGCGGGTGCCAGGGGATGCGAGCCGGACGTTGTCGCCGGCCCTGCTCAACGCGGGACTACTTGCACTCAGCGTTCTCTTGGTCTCGGTCCTTGCCGAGGTGAGTCTGCGTTGGCTGTATCCTCACTCGGATCAGTACTTCGTGCTCGCAGCGAACCAGGAGCTCGTTCAGAGCCCTTCCCAGAGGTACGTCACGGGCGTGGAAGGGACGTCCGAGTACCACACGTCGTCCTGGGGCATCCGTGGCGAGGAGTTCGGACCTGACGATGCCGAGTATCGGATCTTGGCCGTTGGAGGCAGCACCACCCAGAATCTCTACCTCGACCAGACCGAGACGTGGACCCTTCTCTTCGGCGAACTGCTGGGGCCGACCAACGCCGGCCTCCGGACCTGGACTGGCGACGTGGGGACCTCCGGCCGCACCGCACGGAGCCATGTGCTGCAGATGCGGTACCTGCTGCCCCAGCTCCCGCGGACTGACGCCGTGGTGTCTCTGGTCGGGGTGAACGACCTCACGGCGGCCCTGCGGCAGGGATTCGACTACGAACCACCGCCGAGCCTCGACGACCCGGCAGCCGAGCGGGAGCAGTTCGCCCAGGCTTTCTTACGGGTTCCGGGCCGCATCCACGACCGCCTGCCCCAGTACTGGGAGGCCGACGTCCCCTGGTTCAAGCGGCTCGCTGTCTACCAGCTCGCGAGAGTGGTCAAGATGTCGATTGACCAGGCCCGCTCAGGCCTGAACCAGGATCCCTTCGGAGAGATCTACGTCAGCTGGCGACAGAATCGCGCCGGGGCGAGCGAGATGATCGATTCGCTGCCCGACCTCCGGCGCCCAATCGCGGAGTATCGCGGTTACCTGGAGGAGATGGCGGTAATCGCGCGGGAGCACGACGCCCGCCTAGTACTTCTCACGCAGCCGACCCTCTGGAGGGATGACTTGAACGCTGAGGAGGAAGCGGCAATCTGGCTGGGCGGGACGGGCGACTTCCAGGAGGTGCCGGGACAGCCGTACTTCACAGCCGCCGCGCTCCGGACCGCTATGGAGGCGTACAACCGGACCCTCTTGGAGGTGTGTGCGGCGGGGCTGGCCGAGTGTTTCGATCTGGCATCGGTGCTGCCCAAGGATCTGAGCATCTTTTACGATGACGTGCACTTCACGGAGCTGGGGTCACGGTTGGTCGCCGAGCACCTCGCGCAGTACTTCGGCTCACTTCCCCCGTACGCGCCCGGCAATTGACCGGATCTGCGGCCGCCCCCGCTTCCCGGCGCCGTGCGGTCGTCGCCTGCTATGCGCCCGGGAACAGCCGCCGCAGGAGTGAAGCAGGTACCACCGCCCGAATCACCCTCTTGAGCCAGCTTGGCATACGCGCGGCGGCCTTCTCGGCCAAGAAGACGACGCGACCGGTCCCCGTCGAGTGGTCATAGCGCGCTTCGAAGCCCAGGTCGGCGGGCTTCAGGTCGATCCCGATGAAGTCGCTGAGTTCCCGAGCGATCGTGTCGCCATCCTGTTTGAAACGGTCGTATGCTAGCTCGACATAAGGGATGTCCAGCGAAACGATCGCCTCCCCCGCGACCCGGTTGTGGTC
>JAOTWC010000349.1 GCA_029863105.1 Gemmatimonadota bacterium
TCGATTGAAGTCTATGAACTGGCTCTGTCGCGACTGGCCGACGCTGCCCAGCGGGCCCAAGTCCTAAGAGTTAAGGCTCGAACGCACACTTGGAGCGGGGCTTTCTCTGCGGCGATCGAGGCATACGACGAAGCGGATCGTGTTGACCCCGATGGCGATCCCATATTCGGGTCTCGTGAACAGATCGAGGAGTTCGTGCATGGGGTCGCCGGCGGGAATCTGGCGGACGTGCCGGTTGATTTGAGAGACGAGATGAGACCGCTTCATTGGCTGATGGTCGGTGAGCAGGATAGCGCGGTAGTCGACTTCCTGGAGCGGATGGACGAGCTACCATTCGGCCGCGTCATCGAGTTTCGATTTCCGAGATACCAACCGCTTCGGTCGGACCCTCGTGTTCAGGAATGGCTGGCGGAACGGGGCCTGATGGCCCTCCCGGAGGTACGCACGCTTGAGGCCGAGCGAACCCGGCCGCTCATCCTGCGGGTGGCTGGAGAATGAAGTCCTACCAGGAGTTCTTCGCCGAGCTGAAACGGCGACGCGTGTTCAAGGTAGCGGGGATCTACGGCATCGTGGCGTTCGGCGTGCTGCAGGCCGCGGACCTCATGCTGCCGCGTCTCGGCCTGCCGGACTGGACAGTGACGTTCATGGTCGCGCTCGTCGTGCTGGCCTTTCCGGTCGCACTGCTGCTCGCCTGGGCGTTCGACCTGACTCCGGAGGGCATGAAGCGCACGGATACAGCCGCACCCGGTGAGATCGAAGGCATCATGGCCGCCCCCGCCTCGCAGCGCTGGCCGGCCGGGTTACTCGCCCTTGTCGGCGTGCTGCTCCTGGTGGGCAGCACGTGGTGGATCGCGCGCCGGACGGCGCCCGCACCCTCCTCCCGGACGGCGGCCGCCGACGTGCGCCTGGCGCTGGCGGAGGCCGCGGAGGACGACCGCCCCTCCCTCGCCGTCCTTCCGTTCGTGAACATGAGCGCCGACCAGGACCAGGAGTACTTCAGCGACGGGATCACCGAAGAAATCCTCAACACGCTGGCCCGCGTCCGGGAGCTGAAGGTGGCGGCCCGAACCTCGGCCTTCGCCTTCAAAGGCAGGACGGTCGACATGCGAGCCGTGGGCGACAGCCTCGGCGTCCAGTACCTGATCGAGGGCAGCGTCCGGAAGGCCGACGACCAGCTCCGGATCACGGCGCAGCTGATCGACGCGGCGGACGGCACGCACCTGTGGAGCGAGCAGTACGACCGTGAGATGAACGACGTGTTCGCCATCCAGACCGAAATCGCCGAAGCGATCGCAAGGCAGCTGCGGGTGCCGCTGGGTCTCGAGGATGCCGCGGCCCTGGTCACGCCGACGGCGGATCTCGAAGCCTATGATCTCTACCTGGCGGGCCGGGCCAACATCCGGCACCGCGGAGCGGCCCTGCGGGAGGCCCGGGCGCTGTTCGAGGCGGTGATCGCCCGCGACTCCACCTGGGCCCCTGCCTGGGCGGGCCTGGCCGAGGCATCCGAACTGTCGACCTGGTATCCCCAGGCCTGGGACGTGCGACTGCAGGACGGCCTGGAAGAGGCGCGTGAGTACGCAGGCTCCCTGATGGACGAATCGGTGCGGGCGGCGGAGCGGGCGATCGAGCTCGATCCCGGTATTGCGTCGGCCTACGTAGCCCTGGGCAGCGTGGCCCGAAATCGACGTCAGTGGGAACGATCGGAACAGGCGTTTCTATCTGCGATCACCCTCGATCCCGACAATGCAGAAGCACATCAGCAGTACTCGGAGATGCTGGGCAACATGGGACGGATCGCCGAGGCGCGCGTCGCCAGCGCCCGGGCCCTGGGCGTGGATCGCGCTCCCGTTCGCCTCCTGAATCGGGCCGGCGTGCTCTGGGAGGACGGCGAACCGGAGGCCGCGCTCGATCTCTTGTCGGAGGCGTTCGCACTGGATTCCGAGGGGACACTCTACCAGCTGGGCTGGCTCTGGCAGGAAATCAACATCGAGTTGGGACGCTACGACGACATCTTCGTGCATGCCTTCGCCGACTGGCCCGAGGCCCGGCGAGACAGCCTGCTCGAGGCCTTTCGATCGCAGGACCCCAACTTTCTTCCCGCAGAGTATGCCGATCGTACCCTGCTGGGGGGGGTGTCCCTGTACCTGGCGATGGGCCGCAAAGACCTGGCCCTCGAAGCGATCGACGGGTTCTACCGTAGTTGGCCGACCGGGAACTTCGGCATGTTGTGGGTGCCTGAGTTCGATTCCATTCGGTCCGAGCCCCGGTTTCAGGCCATCCTCCGTGACATGAACCTGGCGGGCCGCACGGTGCAGCGAACGCCGCGATGAGGTCCTACCAGGAGTTCTTCGCCGAACTGAAGCGCCGGCAGGTATTCAAGGTGGCCGGTGTGTATGGCATCGTCGCGTTCGGACTGCTGCAGGTGGCCGACCCGCTCGCCACGGCACTCGGTCTTCCAGACACGTTTCTGA
>JAOTWC010000350.1 GCA_029863105.1 Gemmatimonadota bacterium
ATTCCGTCCGAGCTGGGCGAGATTTGCGAGGCCCGCGCCGTCCCGCTCATTCGATCGGGGCTGAAGACGGGTGAGTTCTTCCGGCGGATCAAGCCGTTTCTCGAGGATGAGTTTGCCCCGGCGACGACGATCCACGGGTCGCTCGCGGGCGTGTACGGCGTGGGCCTGTTGTTCGTCGGGTCCAGCGGGATCGGCAAGAGCGAGTGCGTGCTCGACCTGGTCGAACGGGGCCATCGGCTCGTGGCCGACGATGTCGTGTGCATTCGGCGGCGTGGCGTCGATGTGCTGATCGGACAGGCCCTCGAGCAGCAGCAGTTCCACATGGAAATCCGCGGCATCGGAATCATCGACGTCCGGGCATTGTTCGGAATTCGATCAGTCCGGCAGCAGAAGCGGGTGGAAGTCGTGGTGCAGCTCGAGCCCTGGGCCGACGGGGTCGCGTACGAGCGCACGGGTCTGGATCTGGCGACGACGGATATTCTGGGCGTGTCGATCCCGAAGGTCATCGTGCCCCTGAATCCAGGAAAGAACATCACGGTGATCAGCGAGGTCGTCGCGATGAGCCATCTGCTGCGGTACGCCGGAGTGCATTCTGCTCAGCTTTTCCAGGACAACCTGAAGCGCAGCCTGCGACCGGTCCGAGACTATCTCGAAGAGGACTACGAGTAGTGCCGGAGTCGAAGGGTGTCGTCGTGACACACGGTCGGCTCGGGGAAGCTCTTATCGAAGCGGCGGAGGAAATCTCCGGCGTAACGGGCTCCCTTGCCGCGGTGTCGAACCGGGGGATCGGCCCGCTGGATCTCGCACGCCAGGTCGAAGGCGCAGTGGGCGGAGGCCCTGTGGTCGTGTTTGTGGACCTCGCGTCCGGCAGCTGCGGATTCGCCGCGAACTCCATCGCGCGCGCCAATCCTTCGATTGCGGTCGTGACCGGCGTCAGCCTTCCCATGCTGATCGACTTCCTGTTTCATCGTGACATGCCCATCGGTGAACTCGCCGACCGGCTCGTGGAGAAGGGCCGGACGAACATCACCGCGGTTTCCCCCAGTTCGTGTGACGATGGCGCTTGAGCTGTTTCGGATTGACGAACGTCTTCTCCACGGGCAGGTGATCGTGGGCTGGGGCATGCGCCTGGGCCTCCAGCGCTACGTGGTCGTGGACGACGACCTTGCGGCGAGCGAATGGGAACAGGATCTGTACTCGGCGGGCCTTCCGCCCGGCGTGTCGGCCACGTTCCTGTCGGTCTCCGAGGCGGTGGATCGCCTGCCCGACCTGCTGGACGCTCCCGGCCGAGGAGCGGTGATCACACGTTCGACGTCGGCGATGCGAGAGTTGGCCGCGGCCGGCCTTCTTGTCGGCCGCCGGGTGAACGTCGGTGGTCTCTACGGGGCGCCGGATCGGCGGATGGCGCTTCGCTACGTGTGTCTCCGTCGCGATGAGGCGGATGACCTCAGGGCCATGCAGGCGGCGGGAGCCCGTGTCACCGCACGTGACCTGCCAACGGCGCGCGAAGTGGGACTCGAGGAGCTGCTGCGTGCCTCTGACTGACATTGCGCTGACTCCGGCGATGTGGGCTCTGGTGGCGGCGCTCGGCGGCCTGCTCGCAGTCGACGGCGTGTCCATGTCGCAGGTAATGGTCTCCCGTCCGATCGTGTCGGCGACCGTCGGAGGCGCCCTGCTCGGCGACGCGGCAGGCGGCATGCTGGTCGGGGCCCTGCTCGAACTTCTGACGATGAGACACCCGCCGTACGGTGCGGCAAGTTATCCCGATACGGGTCCGGCGGGTCTGATCGCCGGATCCGCGTACGCCGCGTCGGGTGCCGCATCCATCGAAACGCTCGTGGCGGCGGTGCTCGTGGGCTGGGTGATTGGCTGGATGGGCGCCTATACGGGCTATATGAGAAGGCGAGTCAACGAGCGTCTGCTGGCCCGACCGGAGTGGCTGGCCGCGGATTCGCGTCGCTTGGAGCGGCGCCATCGCGCGGCGATCGCCATCGACGGAATGCGGGGCGTGTTCTTGACGGGGGGGCTTCTCGTCCCCTCCGTGCTCCTCGTCACGGTCGTCGGGGTCGTGCCGGTCGGTGAGATTGGAACGGCCCTTGGGGCTGGCGCGGTCGTGCTGGCCCTCGCGGCGTCAATAGGCTCGGGGGCCAGAACCACGGCGCCCGACGCCCGTGCATGGGCCATGGTTCTGCTGGGCGCGCTGCTCGTCCTGGCAGCTTTGTGGGGCCGCCCATGAGACCACGCCGTGTGGATCTACTGCTGGCCTGGTGGCGCACGTTCAGCGTCCAGGGCTCGTGGAATTACCGTACAATGGTGGCTCCGGGCGTCACGAATGCCCTGCTTCCGCTGTTGCGGCGTATCCACGAGGGAAACCCCGACCGGCTCGAATCCTCCGTGCTTCGGCATCTCGAATCTTTCAACACGCACCCATACCTTGCGTCGCTGGCCGTGGGGGCGTTGGCCCGATTG
>JAOTWC010000032.1 GCA_029863105.1 Gemmatimonadota bacterium
CGTGCCCGGATCCCCGCTGCGTTCCCTGTGGTTCGGGGAGAGCGCCGATTCGGCCTTGGTGCCGCCGACGGACGTCGGTTCGACCGATTCGTCGCTGCCCGCGGGTGCCAGCATCAGCGTCCGTCCGTCCGATGGAGCTTTGCGGGTCCGTGTGCGGGATTTCCCGGCTGGAACCCGAATCCGGATTACGCCGGCCGACGGGCAGGTCGGCGTTGCGAGCTTGCCTGACGGCGAAGCGAATGCTCGATTTGTCGTAGCGGCCGGTATGCTGGAGGTCGTCGGTCCGGGGCGCGACGCGGCCCCGGCATCGGGCGATGGAGTGATCCTGCAGCTGCCACGCGAGCTGCGATCGGGTGTGGTTGAGGTGGACGGCGACATCGTGGCGCGGGTGTCGGGTGGTCGTATCGTAGCGCAGCGGCAGGTCTCCGCTTCGGGAGACGGAGGTGTGGTCATCGAAGTCGGCGGGTAGCCGCGCCCGCCCCGGGGAGGCGGAGCGCACGGATGACGCTGGGTCTGGCCATCGTTGCGAGCCTTGGGCTCATGGTCCAGACGGTGCCAGGCACCGTCGAGGGCGTCGTGCGTGGAGCGGGGGACGGGAAACCGCTCGTCGCTGCCGAGATCGAGCTTGTCGGGACGGGACGCACGACGACCACCGACTCGGGCGGTCGGTATCTGCTGCTTGACGTGCCATCCGGAGACCAGCGAATCAGGGCCTCGAGATTCGGTTTCGCATCCCTCGCCGTAGACCTGTCGATTCCGGAATCCGGTGCCGTCGCGGTTGATTTCCACCTGCGCGTCGAAGCCTTTCTGATGCCGACCGTAACCGTGGTGGATCGCCGCTCCGATGGCGCGAAACCGCCCGACACGGTCGCGGAGAATCCCGTCGTGCCGGCACACGCGGCCGTCCGCGTGCTTGACACGTCTCCCGGCGTGTCGGAACTCGGGATCTCTTCGGGTGCCAGAGCCCTCCTCGGGCCCGATCCGCCATCGCCCGACAACGTGCTGTATGTGCGCGGTGCAGGCGCATCTCTGGACCTCGTGTTGCTCGACGGCGCGCCCGTGCATGCGCCGTTCAACCTGGGAGGGCTCGTCGAGCCGGGACTGCCCCCATCCATCCAGCGGGCCGAGCGCATGCAGGGAGGTGTGACCGCGCGTTACGACGGCGGTCTGGCGGACGTGCTGTTGCTGACAAGCCGTCCGGGCGCCGCCGGTGTGCACGCGGCTCTGTTCGCAGACATGCTCGCGGCCGGTGGACAGTTCGAATCGGCCACCCCGGGTGTCGGCGCTGCGTACCTGTCTTTTCGGTCCCTGCACAACTCCTGGAAGGGCGCTGTCCTGAATTCCGGACTTCCCCAGCGGTATTCGGACGCCTTGCTTCGCACAGACCTGTTCCTGGCCGAGGACGATACGCTGTCAGTCACGCTGTTCCACAACGAAGAAACGGTGCAGCTGGACGCCGAGTCGGATTTCGACGAACCCCGTTGGGGCAACGCGGCCGGATCCGTTCGCTACCAGTCCCGGACGGGTCTCGGGCGGATGGAACTCGGGGCGGCGCTGGGCGACTTCAGCACCCGCCTGCCGGTGGGCAGCACGGATCCTCTGACGGCAACCGGCCGAACGCGGCGGGTCAGACTGTGGGCCGACTTTACCCGGCGCCTCGGGGGGATCGGAATCGGCTACGGGCTGCAGGGGGACCTCCTGAACCTGAGGATGCGCTTCAGGGAGACGGCGCCCACTGTCGATACGCTTCGCCTGAGCCAGCGTGCCTCGGCCCGGGCCGTGGGTGCGTGGCTGGAGGGGAGCCGGGCGATTACTCCACGCGTGGACCTGAAAGCGGGGTTGCGGGCGAACTTCCTGAGCGATGGAATGGGCAGTTCGCTGTCGCCCCGTTTGCTTGTCGGCTGGAACGTCACGAGAGATCTGCGGCTGTCAGGCTCGTTGGGGCGGTTTCACCAGATGGTCGTCGCGGTAGATACGGATCTGCCGGTTGAAACAACCGCTATCGCAGGCTCCGACGGTCGCGTTCTGGGGTCTATTCTGAGCGACGTCGCGGCCGCCCGATCGACCCACCTGCTGCTCGGCGTCACGCACTCGCCGTCCCCGCGCGAACTCATTCACTTCGAGGCGTTCTGGAAGTCGTCGACTGGTGTCCCCGAGTACGGAGACGGCGCTCTGCGGAATGTCGGGGTCGATCTGCTCGTCGGCCGGCCACTGACGCCGCGTGCCTCCGTGTGGGCGGCCTATTCTCTTGCCTGGGCGTGGGCTGCGTTTCCGGATGCCGAGAGTCGGGTCGTCTATTCGGCACGCCACTTCCTGCGTGGCGGCCTGACGTTCGAAACGGTCGATCATCTGCGTCTCGACGCCGACCTGTCGTTCGGACAGGGCCTCGAGTTCGGGGCGATTCCGAGATCAGAGCGCGCCGCCTTGTCGACAGGACAGACCGGCGGATCCGGGGCGTCTCCTCCGACTCCGCCGGCCGTTCCCGGTACACCAGCTCCCCAGTCCGTCATCGTTCCGGTCGAAACGGGTGGACCCATCTTCACGCGGGCCCCGAACGGATCGTATCTGCGCCTGAACTTCCAGGTGACCGCCGAGTTCGCCGTACGGTTCTTCGGGCGCGATCAGAAGATGCTGCCGTACTTCCGGCTGGTGAATGCCCTCGATCGGGAAGACGCGCTGTTCTTCCGATACGACGGGCAGGAGAGTGCGGAGCCGAAGCCGATCGGTTCGGTGCCCGTTCTGCCGGTCATCGGACTCGAGTGGCGGTTTTAGATCCCGCGCCGGCCCCCTCGGCCGGCGACGGCCCGCTTCGGGTCGCCGTGATCGGTGCCGGCCCTGCCGGTTTTTACACGGCCGGCGCTCTATTCAAGCAGGACGACGTCGACGTTCGCGTCGACATGTTCAATCGGTTGCCAACCCCGTACGGACTGGTCCGCGAAGGAGTGGCTCCTGACCACGAATCGATCAAGGCGGTGACGCGCGTGTTCGACCGTACGGGAGACGACGACAGATTCCGGTTCTTCGGCAACGTGTCGATCGGCGGCGATCTCTCCGTGCAGGAGCTCCAGGCCTACTACCATATGCTGGTGTATGCCGTCGGGGCGCAGTCGGATCGGCGCCTCGGCATTCCCGGCGAGGACCTGGCCGGAAGCCACCCTGCAACGATCTTCGTCGGCTGGTACAACGGGCACCCGGACTTCGCCGATCTCGACTTCGACCTGTCCCATCAACGTGCGATCGTCATTGGCAATGGCAACGTCGCCGTGGACGTAGCCCGCATTCTGGTCCGATCGGTGGATGAACTCGCGGCCACCGACATGGCCGATCACGCGGTGACCGCATTGCAGAACAGCCGGGTTCGTGAGGTCGTCATGTTGGGTCGCCGGGGGCCTGCCCAGGCGAGCTTCACGTCAGCGGAACTCAAGGAATTCGGCCAGTTGGCCGGCGTGGAGGTCAGCGTCGCCGCCGAGCAGCTGGAGCTGGACGACACCAGTCAGGCTCTGATTGACGAGGAGCGGCGCGTCAGGCGCAACCTCGAAATCCTCGCGGACTTCGCAGGCCGCGAGCGCACCGGTGCGAACCGGACCATCGAATTGCGATTCCTTGCGTCGCCGGTCGAGATCCTGGGCACTGACGGACAGGTGACGGGGTTGAGAATCGAACGGAATCGGCTCGAGACCGGTGCCGACGGGTACCAGCGGGCCGTAGGAACGGGCGAGTTCGAGACGCTGGATTGCGGCCTCGTGCTGCGGTCCGTCGGCTACCGGGGCGTCGCAATACCCGGCGTTCCGTTTTGCGAGAGGCGCGGGATCATTCCCAACGAGCAGGGGCGCGTCACGGACGGTCCTGGCGGATCCGTCCGGCCGGGAGAGTACGTCGTCGGCTGGATCAAGCGCGGCCCCAGCGGGATCATCGGAACCAACAAACCGGACGCCGTGGAGACGGTCGGCCACATGCTCCAGGACGCAGGCAACCTCGATCGCGAGGCGGTCGATCCAGATCCTGAAGCTGTCGTCGCGTGTCTGCGGGAGCGCGGAATCCGTTTCGTGAGCTATGAGGACTGGAAACGTATCGATGCGGAAGAGCGAGCCCGAGGCGAACCGCACGGCAGACCCCGGTCGAAGATCGTGCGGATAGAGGACATGCTCGGCGTCTGCCAGCGGTAGCCGCCCGGCCGGGGGGGAAGGTCAGGCGGCCGGCGAACGAAGCACCGCCCGCACGGGACTGCCGTCGAATCCGACCAACCGCAGGGGCAGTGCGATCAACTCGTAGTCCCCGGCGGGCACATCATCGAGCCTGAGGCCTTCAAGAATCGTCATTCCATGCCTTGCAACGGCGGCGTGGGCCGGAAGGAGCTTCGAATCCGCGGGGTCTACGCTTGGCGTGTCGATACCGACCGTGGTCACACCGGCTGCCGCCAGCCAGTCGATCGCTTCGGGGGAAATCGCCACGAACTCCTCCGTCCAGCGCCGGGGGTCCGGAAAACTGCCCGTTCGAACGAGGACGCGGGACGGAAGCGGCTGTCTGCGCGAGCCGAGCGAGTCCAGCGCGTCGGCCAGCGGTTCGGGTTCGATCAGCCGTCCCGTCCCCGCGCCAACGTGCACCAGGCGGCAGGGTCCGAGCAGGCGTTCGAGCGGTGTCTGCTCGATACCCGGACCCGTGGACGTGTAATGCGAGGGTGCATCCACGTGAGCGCCGAGATGAACCGTGGACCGCAACGTCGACAACGTTACGACATCTCCCCGGTCCAGATCCGACAGGATCTCGCGGCTCAGCGAGGTGTCGCCCGGAAAGACGGCCAGTCGCGAGTCCAACGGCGGCGAGATGTCGAACAGCTCAAACATCGCGGCCCTCCTGGTGCCTGAGTTCCGCGGCCACGAGATGCGCGGCTCGCCATACCTCGTGAAACGTATTGAACAGCGGAGCCGGTGCCAGGCGAACGACGTCAGGTTCTCGAACGTCAATGCTCACGCCCGCGGATGCCAGCGCCTGCTGCATGTCGAGTGCATTCCGGGTGTGCAGGGATAGCTGGGCACCGCGGCGATCCGGGGCGGAGGGCGTGATGATCCGCGCCAGGTGTCCGGCCAGGTGTTCCAGTAGCTGCTCGAGGTAACCCGTCAAGAGAATCGACTTGTCCCGAATCTCCGGCATCCCGGCCTCAACGATCAACTCCAGCGCCGGGCCAAGCGGCGCGAAGGACAGCACCGGAGGGCAGCTCAACTGCCAGCCGGATGCGTCCCGTCGGGGCAGGAACCTGGCCTGCTGCTGCCAGCGGAAACGTGCCACTGGATCATTCCCCCACCAGCCCCCCAGCCGGAACAGGGTCTCGTCCGACGCGTGATCTTCGCGCACGAATACTCCAGCGGGGGAGCCCGGACCCGCGTTCAGGTACTTGTACGTGCACCAGGCGGCGAAGTCGACACCCCAATCGCTCAGAGCGACCGGGACGTTGCCGACCGCGTGCGCGAGGTCGAATCCGACGAGGCAGCCCGCGACGTGGGCTGCCCTGGTGATCCGTTCCATGTCGAGCAGTTCACCCGTCAGGAAGTTGACGCCGCCCAGAAACACGAGAGCGATCTCGGCCCCCCGCTCATCGATTACCCGTTCGACGGCCTCCGTCGTAACCAGATCGTGATCTCCACCTCCGACCTCGACGATCGCGTCCCGGGGGTCGATCCCGTGCCACCGAAGTTGCGTCTGGACCACGTAGCGATCGGATGGGAAGCACGAACGCTCGATGAGTACCCTGGTGCGCGTTCCCGCAGGTCGAAAGAAACTTGCCAGCAGAAGATGCAAATTGACCGTCAGGCCGTTCATCAGCCCGACTTCACGGGGAGACGCGCCCACGATCTCGGCCATCAGATGCCGGTGGCGTGCATCCAGGTCGATCCAGGCAGACGGCGAGGCGAAATAGCCCTCGACTCCCTGCCGGGACCATGCATCCAGCTCCGCGTTCACGACGTCCCTCGCGGCCCGGGGCAGGGGCCCCAGCGAGTTTCCCAGCAAGTAGACAGCGGGCTCAGCCTGCGCCGCGCCGGGTAGCTCGAATCGGTCGCGAAACCGACCAAGCCGGTCCTCGCCATCCAGTTGACGCGCAAATTCTTCATCGGGTCGGAACAGCGGCATCGTCATCCCTGACCAGCCCGCTTGCGCTGCCGATTGAGCGCCCTGAGCCGGGTGTACTTCAACCGCACGGAGCGCGCGTCCAGAATCGCGAGGACCAGGCCGCGCCAGCCGAGCAGGAAGCCTCGCTTGAGCAGGAAGCCACGCAAGAAACGCAGGGGAGGTCTGATGATGATATCCGCCGGGCCGGCCTTGCCCCCCAGCTCGAACAGTCGCCCGGCACTGATCGTCGAGTAACGGTCCAGGGTCCTCAGGTGCTCATCGAAGTCCCGATACGGGAAATGCAGGAGGTCTCCCCGCAACTGAAGAACGGGAGCATCCGTTTCCCAACGGTCATGCGGATTCACTCCGCCCCAGCAGCCGCGCCTTCGGTCGAACAGCCGGAGCTGCCTGTTGGGGTACCAGCTTCCGTACCGGATCCAGGCGCCCAGATGATGAGACAGCCGCGGCATGGACCAACCGCCCACGTCGGAAAACCCGCCATCGCGGATCGCGACGATCTCCCGTTTCAGCTCCTCGGACAGGCGCTCGTCCGCATCGAGACACAGCACCCAGTCGTGGGTGGCCTGGTCGACGGCGAACTGTTTCTGTTCGCGGTGACCTGGCCAGTCCCGCTCGATGACCCGCGCCCCGGCGGCTATGGCAATGTCGCGCGTGTCGTCGCTGGAATGCGCATCCACCACGATGATCTCATCGCAAATATCGAGCGAAGAGAGGCAATCGGCGATCCGATCCGCCTCGTCCATCGCAATGACGCAAGCCGAAATCCCGGGGCTCCGCGAAGGCGGTGTTCCGGCGCCGGGATCCGATGACGGGTTGTCCATACGGTCAGTGTCCGGACAAGGGCTCGTGGCGGCAAGGTCGCGTTGACACTCCTGTTGAGAAACTCCTATTTTTTCACCGACGTATGTGGAGCGCGCTTCCAGGCGCGATCCTGCGCGACAGCTGTAAAGGGCCCAGTGCCAGGAGAGACGAATGCGGACGACCGGCAAGGTCAAGTGGTTCGACAACGCCAAGGGCTACGGCTTCATCACGATGCAGGACGGGTCCAAAGACTGCTTTGTCCACCACACGGCGATCGAGGGCAACGGATTCAAAACTCTCGAAGAGGGCGAGTCCGTCGAGTTCGAGGTTACGGAGGGCGAGAAGGGTCCGGCGGCCACCCACGTGGTTCGGATCACCAGCGAACAGGGCTGACGCTCCGCAGGTCCGGAGCAGCCGCGACGCCGCCCCTGCCGGACGGGGGCGGCGTTTGTGCTTCCACGGCGGCGCGGTTTTCGGCGCGTGTGTTACTCAGATGTAGCTGGTCCGCATGTCCCCCTGTGTCTATTCTTGTGGTCCGAGCCGGGAAGCCGGCCACATCGATCGTATACTGGCGTACCATGGGAGGCTTACCTGCGGAGCACAGTGAAACCGTGGACGCGTCCGGCCTCTGACCGCCTTCTGCTGCACCGGGACCTCACGCGCTTTCCCGCGGAACTGTTCCAATTCGATCCTCGCATTCGCGACGGGTGGCTTTCGGATCGGTACTTCGTTCGAGCGGCCGCCACGCTGAGGCACGCGGGGCGGGATCCGGTGGTCACGTTGCAGGTGTTTCCCCGACGCAGCGGCATGGTCGCCGGTCTGTATGAGTGTGTCAGGATGTTGCAGACACAGCTGGCCTCCGGGTACGACTACCGTGATCTGGAAGTGTGGACTCTGCGGGATGGAGATCCCATCGAGCCATGGGATGTGGCGTTCCGGATCTCCGGTCCGTACGTCGGCTTTGCGCACCTCGAAACGACGATCGATGGCATCCTGGCGCGACGCAGCCGTGTAGCCACGAATGTGTCCAGGGCGGTGTCCGCGGCCGGCGACGTACCCGTCATCTACTTTGCTCCGCGCCACGATGATTGGCGAATCCAGACGCCGGACGGCTACGCTGCTCGCATCGGCGGCGGGCAGAGCGTGTCGAGCGACGCAGGAGCCGCCTGGTGGGGAGGCGAAGGTGTCGGCACGATGCCGCACGGACTGATTGCTGCCTACCAGGGGGACGTGGTCGCAGCCACGATCGGGTTTACGCGGTACGTCAAGGACCACGAGCCGGACGTTCCGGTCATCAGCCTCGTTGATTTCAACAACGATTGTGTGCGGGATTCGGTCGCCGTGGCCCGGGCGATGCGCGATGAATTCGGGGACGGTGTGCTTCACGGCGTCCGGCTGGATACAAGCAACCTGCTTGTGGATCGGTCGCTCGTCGGCGACGAGCTTCTCTGGGGGCGCGAAGACCTGCGGGGCGTGAATCCGCATCTGGTGGTCAAGGTCAGGTCGGCACTCGATGCGGAGGGATTCGATTACGTCGGAATCGTGGTCAGCGGCGGGTTTACGCCGCGGCGAATCCAGGAGTTCGCTGCGCTCAACCTACCGATCGTCGGATACGGAGTCGGAAGCAGCGTGCTGGGTCGAGGCAACGAACTCGACGGGGTCGTACCGGATTTTGATTTCACGGCCGACGTTGTGGAGGTAGATGGGGAATCCGTGGCGAAGGTAGGCCGTCACCGTCTCGAGAATCCACGCCTGCTGAAGATCGACTGGGATCTGCTCGCCCGCGCCGATGAGGGGGAGTCCATTTGAGTGATTCCAGCAGGCTGGTAGGATGGGTTGTCGATGTCCAGAACGACTTCATGCGGCCGACTTCGGAGGGCGGACGGCTCTACGTTTCAGATCTGACGGATCCGACGGACGCGGGGGCGATAAACTCCCAGGCTACGATCGAGCGCGCGGTAACCTGGATGCGAGCCTGCTGCGACGTCGTGGTGTTCACCACAGACTGGCACGGGCCGGAAGACGCCGAAATCGACGCGGTTGCACCTGACCCGGCAGCGGGCACCTACCCGCCGCACTGCATGGGCCGATCGGACGATCCCGGCCTTGCAGAAGGAGCGGAAATCCTCGAGTCGGTCCGACCCGATGATCCGCTCATTCTGGATCTCGACGCAGACGCCACCGCCGAGCGGGTCGCGCGGCTGGCCGTTACCGCGCGCCGTCCCGTGGTCATCCGCAAGAACCGGTTCGACGTGTTCACGGGCAATAGCGCCACCGAGGCATTCGTCGGGGCGCTGGCCGAGCGGCTGGGCGGGAATCCGCGGTTCGTCGTGATCGGCGTATCCCGCGATGTCTGCGTGACCAAGGCAGTGGACGGCTTGCTGGACCGCGGGTATCGGACGATCGCGTTGCGCGACGCCACCTGGGGATTGGGCCTCGAGGCCGAGGCGGAGACCCTGGACCGCTGGCGCCAGCGGGGAGAGGTAGCCACGCTCGACGAACTGGTCGGAGTGATCACGGACGAGGCATGAAGGTATCGGGGTTCTCGTTCTGTCGAAATGCGGTGCGGCTGTACTACCCGATCGAGGAATCCATCCGCTCTGCGCTGCCGATCGTAGACGAGTACGTGATCGCGGTGGGCGAGGGTGATGATTCGACGCGGTCCGTGATCGAATCGATCGGGGATCCGAAAATCCGCATCATCGACACCCGCTGGGACGAACACCAGTTCGTCCGCGGCAAGACCAACTCGGTGCAGTCCAACATTGCGCTGGATGCCTGTGAAGGAGACTGGTGCCTCTACCTCCAGGCCGACGAGGTTCTCCACGAACGGGACCATCCGGTCCTTCTGGCAGCCATGCGCGCCACCCTCGACTGCCCGGACGTCGAGGGTCTGCTGTTTGACTACCTGCATTTCTGGGCTACGTACGACCGCGTCCAGCGAGCCAGGAACTGGTACCAGCACGAGGTGCGTGTGGTCCGGAATGGGATAGGCGTGCGTTCGTGGGGAGATGCGCAGGGGTTTCGCCTGGCCGGCCGCAAGCTCAAGGTCGTGCCGAGCGGAGCCCGAATCTTCCATTACGGTTGGGTCCGTCCCCCCCGACTGATGAGCCAGAAGACGATCGCGCTGGCAACGCTCTATTACGGCCGGGAGGGTGCGAAGGAACGCCATCCCGACGCGGACGCGCCTTTCGACTTCGGGCCGCTGAAGCACCTCGAGCGCTTCGAGGGAACGCACCCGCGAGTGATGGCAAACCGCATCGAAACCCGCGATTGGGAGTTGCCGACCCCGGGCCCGGACGGGATGTCCCACGAGCACAATCGATGGTCCGTTCGCGCGCTGGGCTGGCTCGAGCGCAACGTCCTGCGCAGGCGAATCGGCGAGTACCGGAACTACGAACTTCTCGACCGGCGGGAGCTATCATGACGACGGATTTGCAGCGGGTCCCATGGGTGGGTCCGAGCACGGAGCGCGCTCTCCTGGAGGTCGGGGTCACGCGGGCCGCCGACCTTCGGTCGCAGCAGCCCGATGAGCTGTATGATCGCCTGTGCGATGTGCGAGGCGAGCGGATCGATCCGTGCGTGAAATACGTGTTTCGATGCGCGGTCTACTGGGCGACGACACCGGAACCGGATCCCGAGCTGCTCAAGTGGTGGAACTGGAAGGACGTCTGACGATGCGCCGTCCGCTGATCGTCGCGAACTGGAAGATGAATCTCGGTTGTGCCGGGGAGGCGCTCGCCCTGTTGCGACGGCTGCGGCCGGCCCTCGGCCGTCTCGAGCAGATCGAAGTCGTTGTGTGTCCGCCGTTTACGGTTCTGGGCGCCCTGGCTGAGGTTCTGATCCGTTCACCGATCGGGCTCGGGGCCCAGAACGTACATTCCGAGAGTGCGGGTGCCCACACCGGCGAAATATCGCCGCTGATGCTGGCTGATCTGTGTGAGTACGTGATCGTGGGCCACTCTGAACGGCGCGCCGGTGGTGAAACGGATGCCGACGTGAACCGCAAAGTCCTGGCGTGC
>JAOTWC010000033.1 GCA_029863105.1 Gemmatimonadota bacterium
AGACGGCGTGACCCAGTTCGGGAGTTCGTTTACTTCGCCGAGTGCCGGACCCACGGTGTCCTACACCTCCAAGGAGGAGTTTCTGGCGGCGATCGGTGGAGCCGAGGTCGGCGCCTGGGACGAGCGGATCGTCGTGCGTGACGTCTGGGTGAACGACAATTTAGTGACGGTGCTTACACCGTACGAGTTTTATCTCAATGGCAAACTCAGCCACTGCGGCGTCGATGTGTTCCTCATCGCGCTGACCGGCGACGGATGGAAGATCGTCAGCCTGGTCGACACGCGTCGCCGGGCGGGTTGCGAGGGATGGCTGAATGACTGACGCGGACCGTACAGCTGTCATCGTGGGAGCCGCCAGGCTGCCCACCGGCCGTTTTCTGGGGGGACTGGCATCGCTGTCAGCGTCCGAACTGGGGTCGCGGGCGATCGCCGCTGCCGTGCAGAGGTCGTCGGTGGACGCGGCGGAGATTGACGATGTGATCATGGGAAACGTGATCCAGGCCGGTGTCGGCCAGGCCCCGGCGCGGCAGGCGGCGATCGGCGCAGGATTGCCAGACACGGTTCCGGCCCTGACGATCAACAAGGTATGTGGATCGGGCCTGAAGGCCGTCATGCTGGCGGCGCAGTCGATCAAGGCGGGAGATGCCCGGGCGGTCGTGGCCGGCGGAATGGAATCCATGTCCAACGCGCCGTACCTCCTTCGGGGATATCGAGACGGCGTGAAATTCGGGGACCGAACCGTGGAAGACGGGCTGATCCATGACGGTCTTTGGTGCTCCTTCGGAGCCTGCCATATGGGTGGCCATGCGGAATACACGGCTTGGAAAGCCGAGGTCAGCCGGGAAGATCAGGACCGATTCGCTCTGGAGAGCCACCGCAAGGCGATCGCGGCAATGGACGGCGGGGAGTTCGAGGCGGAGATCGTCGGCGTGGAAATCGCGACCCGCAAGGGGACGGTGACGGTGGATGCCGACGAGCCTCCGCGGCGGGACACGTCCCTGGAAGCCCTGGCGCGTCTGCGGCCGGCGTTCGCGTCCGACGCGCCGCCCGAAGTAACCGAGCATTCCGTGACGGCCGGCAACGCTCCGGGCCTGAACGACGGAGCCTCCGCGACGGTCGTGGTTTCAGAGGGTTTCGCGCTTGCCAACGGACTGGACATCCTGGCGCGGATCACAGCATATTCCGTTGGTGCGACAGCCCCTAGGGATCTGTTTTTCGCTCCTGTAGACGCGGTGCGTCGCCTGATGGAACGCGAAGGCACGTCGATCGATGATTATGGACTGATCGAGGTGAACGAAGCGTTCGCCGTTCAGGCGCTTGCCGACGCACGAGCCCTGCGGATGGACC
Source organism: Gemmatimonadota bacterium (assembly GCA_029863105.1). GTDB lineage: Bacteria > Gemmatimonadota > Gemmatimonadetes > Palauibacterales > Palauibacteraceae > JARFPW01. The sequence continues at coordinate 1,348 of JAOTWC010000033.1, forward strand.
TGGATCGCGTCAACGTGCGGGGTGGTGCCATCGCCCTGGGGCATCCTATCGGTGCTTCGGGAGCCAGAATCCTCACGACACTGCTCTATGCCATGCGCGACCGTGACGTCGAGAAGGGACTTGCGACCCTGTGTCTGGGTGGCGGAAACGCAGTGGCCCTGAGCGTGGAGAGACCATGAATCAACACTCGACGCTGGTCGTCGACACCGCGGTTTCGACCCGGACCCATTCTCTGAGACGAGCACTCGCCGTGCTCGCATTCGCCGGGCTGACGGCCATCGCGGCACGGATGAGTGTTCCGCTGCCGGGCACCCCCATACCGTTTACGCTCCAACCCGTGGCGGTCTTGCTGTCCGGCCTGCTCCTCGGCGGTCCCCTGGGGGCGACCAGTCAGCTGGCGTATCTGGCGCTCGGGGCGGCCGGACTGCCCGTGTTCGCGGCCGGCGGAGGGATCGCCTATTTCGCTGGGCCGACAGGCGGCTACCTGCTGGCCTTCCCCTTGGCGGCAGGAATCGCAGGATTCATCGCGAGCGACGCGCCGGGCATCCCGCGGGTCGTCCTCGCATGTCTCGCAGGGCTGTTCGTGGTGCATCTCGGCGGAGCGGCATGGTTGTCGCTCCAGCCGTGGCTCGGCGGCGGGTCGATCGCCGCGTTCGAGCTCTCGCTGCTTCCCTTTCTACTTGGCGACCTGCTCAAGGTCGTGCTCGTGGCCGTCGTGGCCCTGGGCCTCGGCGGCCGGGTGAGGGGGCGCCTGAGATGAGCATCCGCAGTGGCTGACCAGATAGCGGGTATTCGGCTGGCAGCAGTCATCGGGGCGGGGACGATGGGCAACGGAATCGCCCATGTGCTCGCAGCGGCGGGGCTGGAAACTCAGCTGATCGACGCAGAGGCAGGTGCCCTGGAAAGAGCGGCGTCGACGATCGAAAAGAATCTCGGTCGGCAGGTAGCGAGGGAGAGAATCAGCGCTGAGCAGGCGAGCGCCACACTGTCACGCATTCGGCCGACCACCTCGTTGGACGGGATATCGGATTGCGATCTGGTGGTCGAGGCCGTTCCGGAGGTGCGCGACATCAAGCATGCGCTGTTCGAGGAGCTGGCAGGACATGCCGACCCCGCGGCCGTCCTCGCGACGAATACGAGCTCGATTTCGATCACTGAGCTTGCCGCCGCTGTCGACGGCCCTGATCGATTCATCGGCATGCACTTCATGAATCCGGTCCCGGTGATGAAGCTCGTGGAAGTGATCCGAGGGCTGGAAACGTCGGACGAGACGCTGACGTTGGTAATGGATCTGTGCAGCGCCATCGGCAAAGTGCCCGTCGAGGTAGCCGACTACCCGGGATTCGTGTCGAACCGGATCCTCATGCCGATGATCAACGAAGCCGTGTTCTGCCTCATGGAGGGAGTCGCCCAACCCGAGGCCATAGACAGCGTGATGACGCTTGGGATGAATCATCCGATGGGTCCGCTGGCCCTGGCCGACTTGATAGGTCTCGATACGTGTCTGTCGATCATGCGCGTGCTTCACCGGGATCTGGGTGACGACAAGTATCGGCCGTGTCCGCTGCTCGCAAAGTACGTGGCTGCCGGTCGGCTCGGGCGCAAGTCGGGACGCGGGTTCTACGAATACGAGTCGGGTGGCGGTTCGTGACCCGCCGCTCCTACGGTGGAACGCTTCTGACGGATGAGCAGAGACAGATCTGCGCGTTGGCGCGGCAGTTCGCGCTGGAAGAACTGAGGCCGGGACTCGAAGAGCGAGACGCGGCCGAGGAGAGGTTTGATCGGTCGCCGGTTGACCAGCTGGGCGAGCTCGGTTTCTTGGGCATGATGGTTCCGGAAGAGTACGACGGGCTGGGCTTGGACATGCTGACCTACCTGTATGCGCTCGAGGAAATCTCGTGGGGCGATCCGTCGGTAGCCGTTTCGATGAGTGTACACAACTCGTTGCCGACCCAGGTCCTGCTCCGCTACGGGACGGAGGAGCAGAAGGACCGATGGCTCAAGCCGATGGCCCGTGGAGAACTGCTCGGGGCGTTCTCTCTGACGGAGGCCGGCTCCGGGAGCGACGCAGCGGCAATGCAGACCCAGGCAACGCGGGATGGGGACGCGTGGCGCTTGCAGGGTGAAAAGCTGTGGGTCACCAACGGTGCTTCGGCGGATCTCGTCCTGGTAATGGCCCGAACCGACACGCCGGACGATCGTCGCGGAAGTCGGGGAATCGGCGCTTTCATCGTTCCCACGGACTCGCCGGGTTACGTTCCCGGCCGCAAGGAGCGAAAGCTGGGCCTCCGAGCCTCCGAGACCGTCGCGGTCGCATTTGATGGCCTGGTCCTGGGCGACGAGCATTTGATCGGTGAACCCGATCGTGGCTTCGGCTACGCGCTGGAAGCCCTGGAGGGAGGACGCCTCGGAATTGCTGCGCAGGCCATTGGGATCGGCGAAGCGGCGCTCGATCATGCGCGGGACTATGCGGAGATGCGAAGCCAGTTCGGAAAGCGATTGAGGGATTTTCAGGCAATCCAGTTCAAGCTGGCCGAAATGGCCACGCGTCTGGAGGCCGCTCGCGGCCTGATGTACCGGGCGGCGTTGGCGTACACGGCGAACGAGCCCCGGCGCCGCAAGCTGTCGAGCATGGCGAAGCTGTACGCCAGCGAGGCGGCCATGTACATCTCGCGAGAAGCTGTCCAGGTGTTCGGCGGTTATGGATACAGCCGCGAATATCCGGTCGAGAAGTTGTTTCGGGATGCCAAGGTAACCGAGATTTACGAAGGCACGAACGAGATTCATCGCTTGATTATCGCGCGTGAACTGTACCTGGAGAGAGGACTGGATCAGTGACCCAAAGTGCGACGGAGCCGGCGGCCGAAGAAATGCGCGAGGCTATGCCTGAACTGTTCGATCTGATCGGTCAGCATGAGCACGAACAGGTGTTGTTTACATATGAACCGTCCTGCGACTACCGCGGAATCATCGCAATTCACGACTCGAGCCTGGGACCGGCGCTGGGTGGCACGCGGTTCTGGAGTTACGCGAGTGATTCCGAAGCGCTGATCGACGTACTGCGACTGGCGCGCGGCATGACCTACAAGGCGGCGGTCGCGGGTCTCAACCTCGGTGGCGGCAAGTCTGTGATCATCGGCGACAACCGGACGACACACCGCGAGATGATCATGAGAACCCACGGGCGAGCCGTCGAATCGCTTGGAGGACGGTACATCACGGCCGAGGACGTAGGCACGTCCGTCGAGGACATGACCTACATTGGCATGGAGACCGAGCATGTCGTGGGGATGGCAGGGAAGTCGGGCGATCCGTCGCCCGTGACGGCCTACGGAGTCTACCGTGGCATCAAGGCTTGCGCCTACCGTCGATACGGGAGTGACGAACTGTCCGGACGTTCCGTGATGGTGCAGGGCGCCGGCCATGTGGGCTACTTCCTGGCGCAGGATCTGGTGGATGAGGGCGCGAAGGTATTCATCGCGGATATCGATGCCGAACGCGTCCAGCGCGCCTGCGACGATCTCGGATGTGAAGCCGTTCCGGCGGCTGACGTCTTCGACGTCGATGCGGATGTGCTGGCCCCGTGTGCGCTGGGTGCGATCCTCAACGATGACACGATTCCGACGCTCAAGGTGGACATCGTGGCGGGGGCGGCGAACAACCAGCTCGCGCACTCGCGACACGCCGCGGCTATCAAGGACCGGGGCATCCTGTACGCGCCCGACTATGTGATCAATGCCGGTGGACTGATCAATGTGTACTCGGAGCTGGTCGGCTGGACGCTCGATCGGTCCAAGCGAAAGGCGGCGGAGATCTATACCACGCTTCTGCACATCTTCGAGCTGGCGGAGGCCGAGGGTGTGACGAGTGCCGAAGCCGCGGATCGCCTGGCGATGCAGCGGGTGGAAGGCGTGGCGAAGCTCCACAGGACGTTCCTTTAATGTCCCGACTGAGCGAGGTGGATCCGACGATCCGAGGTCTCATCGACTCGGAAGTGCGGCGGCAGTCCGACGGACTGGAGCTGATCGCCAGCGAGAACTTCGTCTCGGAGGCCGTGCTCGAAGCCCTGGGTTCCGTGCTGACGAACAAGTACGCAGAGGGCTATCCGGGTCGGCGGTATTACGGCGGCTGCGAGCACGTGGACGAGGTGGAGGACCTGGCGCGTGACCGCGCGTGCCGCCTGTTTGAGGCCGACCATGCGAACGTGCAGCCGCACAGCGGCGCCCAGGCGAACATGGCCGCGTACCTCGCATTCCTCGAACCCGGGGACAAGGTGCTGGGCATGGACCTGTCGCACGGGGGGCACCTGACGCACGGCTCGCCGGTCAACGCGAGCGGAAAGTTGTACGAGTTCGTCGCCTACGGCGTCCGGGAAGACGATGGCCGCATCGACCTGGCCCAGCTCGCCAGGCTGGCGGAAGTGGAGCGGCCGAAGATGATCGTTGCGGGCGCGAGTGCGTACGCGCGTATCATACCATTCGAAGAAATGGCGGCCATCGCACGCGGGGTTGGCGCGATCTTCCTGGTCGACATGGCTCACATCGCAGGTCTTGTGGCCGCCGGAGTACACCCATCGCCGGTGCCGTGGGCCGACATCGTGACGTCGACCACGCACAAGACCCTGCGGGGACCCCGTGGAGGTCTGATCCTGTGTCGAGAGGATCACGCGAAGCTGGTTGACAAGGCCGTGTTTCCTGGAATGCAGGGGGGGCCGTTGATGCACGTGATCGCCGCCAAGGCGGTCGCACTCCACGAGGCATCGACGGAGGAATTCCGCGCCTACTCCAGGCGGGTGGTGGCCAACGCCCGCGCGCTGGCGGATGCGCTCATGGCTCACGGTTACGAATTGGTCTCGGGTGGTACGGACACGCATCTGCTTCTCATGGATTTGCGCAACACCGAACTGTCGGGCAAAGACGCCGAGCATCTGCTCGGTGCGGCCGGCATGACCGTGAACAAGAACACGGTTCCGGCCGAAACCCGATCGCCATTCGTCACCTCCGGAATTCGAATCGGGACGCCAGCCGTTACGACACGGGGTCTGGACTGCGACGACATGATCTGGGTTGCCGACCAGATGGACCGTGCCCTGCGGAGCGAGGGCGACGACGAGCGACTCCGATCCATTCGCGACGAGGTCGTAGCCTTTGCCACCGGGTTTCCCCTGTTTGCCGACGCCGGGGCCAGGGTCGGGACCACCGCCGACTGAGTCCGGCGCCCCGGGGCGGTAGACAACCATGCCGGAGACAGTGTTGCTGCCCACGGGTGCGGCCACGGCCTCGCATGTCGAGCGAGGATCCCGATTCATTGCGACCGCCGACCGATGTGCGTCGTTCGAGCAGGGCTTGCAGCTGCGCGACGCGGAGCGGCGACACACCCACGACGCGACCCATCACGTCTGGGCGATCAAGTTGGCCGATGGCAATTCTCGGTGCGACGACGACGGGGAGCCTGCCGGGACCGGCGGGCGGCCTGTGCTCAAGGAAATCGAGACGGCAGGCGTCGTCGATGCGATCTGCCTAGTCACGCGCTACTTCGGTGGAACGAAACTCGGTACGGGCGGCCTTGCCAGGGCCTATGGCCGCGCGGCGGCGCTGGCTCTGGAGGACATGCCGACGCGGCGAGTCCGACGCGCCGAGATCCGGTATGTTGTCTACCGCTTCGAGGACACCGGTATTGTCGCTCGCGTCACGGCATCGCATGGTGCGGTGCGGGACGGGGATGAATTCTCGGACAGTGTGCGCACCAGGATCCGGATCCCGGTGGGAACCGGCGAGCGCCTCGCCAAGGCGCTGGTTGATTCGACCGGCGGGCGGGCGTGGCTTGAGCCGGCCATCGCGCCGGAGGCAGCCTGGATCGCATCCGAAGCTTGACCCCGGTTTTCCGAGGTTTCTAGATTGCAGTTCGGATGAGCCCGGGCAGAGCGGACCACACAAGGACCCGAGGCCGGAGTCGCCAGGCAAGGGGGGGTGGGCGGAAGCCATGCAACCGCCGGTGCAAGAGGTCATCGATCAGTTGTGTCGTCGCAATCCTCGGTTTGCGCCGCAGGGATACCTGTTCGTCCTCGAGGCGTTGCAGATCCACATGATGCTGCTCGAGCAACCGCGACACATCACGGGGCCCGAACTCGCCGGCTCGGTTCGCGACCTCGCACTGAAGCGCTTCGGTCTTCTGGCCCGTACCGTACTCGAGCATTGGGGTGTTACGTCAACGGCCGACCTGGGGGAAATTGTGTTCCTTCTCGTCGACCATGGTGTGCTAACGAAGCAGGACACGGACTCGCGAGAGGATTTCGATGGGCTCTTCTCGTTCGAGCGTGCGTTCGAGGCCGAGTATCCATGGGGACACTGACCTCCGGCTGGGTCGGTCTGTTTGTGTCCTTCGCGCGAGCCTGCACCGGGAGAGATCGTGAGTCTGGACAGCACTAGCAAGTTCACGCCGTGCCTGAAGTGTGATGTCGGTGTCCTCCTCCCGATGTCCGACTACGGCAGAGACGGGGCCCCCATCCGCTTCAAGGCCTGGGTTTGTTCGAATCCGGAGTGCGGATTCAACATCCGGATCGATAATGGCGAAATCAGCTTCGGGCGGGGCATCAGCCAGTCGTACAAGTAGCCGGTCGTTCCGTGATCGCCTCCTCTGACGCCTGGAGCCGCTCCGCGGCGGAAGTGTGGCTGCCTACGGGTCCCGAGATGGCCGAGATCGACCGTGTGGCCGTGGAACGCGGTGCGGCCGACGAGCGTGTACTGATCGAAGCGGCCGGTCGAGAGATCGCTCGGCGGATCTCGGTTCGCTGGCCGGAAGGCCCGGTTTGTGCCCTGGTAGGCAGCGGACACAACGGAGCCGATGCCCTCGCCGCCGGTCGTACACTCCTGGCCTGGGGTCGCCCGATGCGGTTCGTGCTCGCCGGGAGCGGTGAGCCGATACCGGATGCGCGGGCGGGTTGGCCGATTGCTCTGGAACCGGCGGATCAATTCCTCGCCGCGCCGCCGTCCGAAGGAGTCGTGCTCGACGGTATTCTGGGAACGGGCGCCGCCGGTCCACCGCGACCGGAGCAGGCGAGGCTGATCGACGCCGTCAATCGCATGCGGCTCCCGGTCATCAGCATCGACGGGCCCAGCGGGGCGGACATGACGTCGGGCGCGATCCGCGGCGCGTGCGTCGAGGCGGACCTTACCGTGTGCCTCGGCTGGCCGAAATTCGGGCTTCTGAGGGAGCCCGCGAGATCTCATTGCGGCCTGATCGAAGCGGTCGAGATCGGCTTTCCTCCCATCGATCCAATCCCTGCTTCGCGCGTCATCACCGGGCGCTGGGTGCAGACCATGCTCCAGACTCGGTCGCCGACGGCACACAAGGGAACCTCCGGTTATCTACTTCTGGCGGCGGGAAACCGTGGAATGGCGGGCGCCGCCGTGCTGGCCGCGAGGGCGGCGGATCGGGCCGGGGCAGGGATCGTGCGGATTCTGGGCCACCCCGACAACCGGGAGATCATTCAGAGCGCCGTTCCGGGCGCGGTGTTCGAATCGTGGTCCGATGAGCCCGGGCGTGCACTCGCCTGGGCGCACGCGCTCGCCATCGGCCCGGGGCTCGGAGTAGACAGCAAGCGGCAACAGCTCGTGGCCCAGCTGCTCCAGCAGCGCACCGGTCAACCGGCCATAATCGACGCCGACGGACTGAATGCGTTTCAGGAGGATCCGGACGTCCTGGCGGAGTTGCTGGCAGAAGGAGATGTCATGACTCCTCATGCGGGCGAGATGGCCAGGCTCCTGGGTTGCTCGACTCCGGACATCGTCGACGATCCGCCGGCCGCCGTGCGTCAGGCCGTCGCGCGGTTCGGCTGTACGGTCGTGCTGAAGGGATCTCCCACTCTGATCGGCGATCGCAACGGGCCGACGCGTGTCGCCGTGACCGGAGGCCCTGCGCTCGCCGTAGGAGGGACGGGAGACGTGTTGAGCGGCGCGATCGGCGGGTATCTCGCGGGCGGATACCCCGCCCCGGAAGCGGCGTCCATCGCGAGCCTGCTGACCGGGATCGGGGCTACGACCCGGGGAGAAATGGTCGGGCTGGTCGCTGAGGATATCCCGGACCGTATACCGGAGGCCCGACGCGCCGTCGAGGAGCTGGGCAGCAGGCGGTCCGACGCCCTGCTGTTCGCTTCAGACCCCGTGCGTACTTCTACGTGAGCCGGTGTGTGCGGGCCGGCTCCGGATGGGCACTCCTCCTTGTGGTGCTGGCTCCGTCCGCGGCGCACTCACAAATCGGGCCGTCACACTGGCGGGCGGACGATCGTGTAGTCATTACGGACTTCCAGCGGGTTACCGCGCTCGCCCGGGCTTCTGACCGGCTGTTCGCCGCGACGGACGGGGGGCTCGTCGTGAGGAACGAGGCGTTCGACCGCTGGGAACTCCCGATCACCACCGAGGACGGCTACCCGTCGTCGCGCGTGGTTGCCCTCGCCTGGGATCGCCGGGACGCAACTCTCTGGCTGTCTACCGTGGATTCGCGGCTGATACAGATCGAGCCGAGAAATCGCCGTTTCCTGGACGAGATCCGCCTGGACGAGCCGATCCGCACCATCGTTCCGTCCCACGACGATCCGTCGGCTCTGCTCGTCCAGCAGGGCTCGCGGTGGTTTACGTTCGATCCGTTTTCCCGCCGGCAGGCACGGATCTCGCCGTCGGACGTCGATCGCGCGATCGCAGCCAGTTTCGAGCTCAGGGAACGCAGGGCATTGCTCACCAGCGCTCGGTTCGAGGCCGGCCGGGCATTCATCGCCTCACGGGGAACCGCGCGCTACCAGATCACGGACGTCATGCCGTCTGCCCAGCTGGGGCAATTCTGGATCGCTTCCTACGGAGGCTTTCTGTTTCGCTACGACGCGTTCAGCGGTCGGTCGGAGCCTGTCGAATATGGTCTCATCGGTGAGGGGGCTGCCGCCGTGCTGGCTGACACGGGCGGAATCTGGTTTGCCCCGGGCGAGGGGTTCGAGCGCTACGCGATATCCCGGGCGGATCGGGACCTGACCACCTGGCGGACCTGGGACGCAGAATCGACCGGACTCGCCGACCGTAACGTTCCTGCGGATCCCGTGCACGCCTTGCTGCGTGTGGGTGCGGACCTGTGGGCGGGAGGTGAGCGGGGGCTGTACCGATTCGACGGGGACGCATGGCACCGGGAGGGAGGGGGGCAATTGGGCCGCGGCACGAGGGTGCTGAGTCTGAGCGCGGACCCGCAGGGCCTGGGCGGTGTCTGGGCCGGCACGGACCGGGGGCTGTACCGGCTGCCGGGCCCCGGGATGTCCGCGGATGCGCCCCGGCTTGGCGCGGAGCGAATCACGGCACTGGCTGCTCATGGCGAGTTGCTCTGGGTTGGCACGGATCGCGGACTGACCGCGTTCGGGCCAGACGCCGGGCAGCGGGAGGGGGTCGCGGTAGCCGGGCGCCCACCCGGCGCCGTCTGGTCGATGACGGCCCATGGAGGTCGCCTCTACGTAGGGTTCGACCGGGAAGTCTGGTGGCTGGAAGACGACTCCTGGTTCCGAGCCGACGTTCTCGG
>JAOTWC010000034.1 GCA_029863105.1 Gemmatimonadota bacterium
CTATTTCCGCATCCCCACGTTCGGCGAACGGTTCCACCGCCGCACCGTGTCGCTGGTTCTGGCTCTGGTATCGATCACGGCTGTCGTGCAAGCCTTGTACCTGCCCGGCCAGTGGGAAACTGCCCGCGGCCACGAGTACGAGCAGGTCGCGACCAGCCTGGCCGACGGACACGGCTTCAGCTTCCCGCCGGGAGCCCGGTGGTTGGTGTTGGACGACGAGCCGGGGGCTGACAAACACGGAGCTACGGCCTGGAAGGAACCCTTCTACCCTTATTTCATGGCGGCGTCGTTCAAGCTGTTCGGCGAGCGGTACGGCCGCCTGGCGATCGTGCTCGCCCAGCTCGGTTTCCTGATTCTCACGTGTACGCTGATCTACCGCCTTGGCTCGAGCCTGTTCGGGCCGGGGGTGGGGATCGCGGCCGCCCTGCTCACCATTCTCCTGCTCGACCTGCACTACATCTACACGATTGGCATGGCGACGTCCGCAATTTCCGGTCTCCTCATGGTCGGGGGACTCCTGTTGCTGCTCCGGTACGGGGAGCGGCCGAGCTTGCGGCGGGCCCTCTGGCTGGGCTTCTATCTCGGACTGGCCGCGCTGACGCACGCGGTACTCGTCGTGCTGGTCCCGATCACGGGGCTGTTCATGCTGCTGCATTCGGGGGAGCAGCCGTGGCGGAAGGCGTTGAAGCCCGCCCTGCTGATGGGCCTGGTCGCGGCGCTGACGATCTCGCCGTGGACTGTTCGGAACTACGTCCAGTTCGGGCACCTCATCCCAGTGCAGACCGGGTTCGGTCTGTTCGCGAACATGTCCAACTCGTTCGTGGCAGAGACGTACGTGGCGGGTGTCGATGCCTGCGGCGATGGATCGCCCCCGGTGTATCGCTCGGACGGACCTGTCAGCGCGCTGCGGGCCCTGCGCGAAGACGGCGTCGCCAGTCCGACGCACAGGCGGGCCGTCGCGTGCATTGCCGCGAACCACGCCGAAGCCTATCCCGATCTGAACGAGCACGAGCGGGACGGCCTGCACAAGGAACAATTCCTCGGATTCGTCGCGGCGTACCCGGGCGAGTTTCTGTCCCTGACCGCCACCAAGTCCGTGTTCTACATCTTCGACGTGCCCGTCCAGGGCAGGGGTTCTTTGCCACTCGGGGTCGCCGCGGTCCTCGGCATGCTGCTCGTCGTCCGGAAACCGCGAATGTGGGTATTCCCGCTGGCCATCCTGGCGTACGCGGCCCCCTTCGCCCTGACATCGCCAGTCTTCTATCGCTACCAGGCTCCGATTGAACCTCTGTACGCCTTGTTTACGGTTGTCGCGGTTGTGACGATTTTCGGTGGTCCGGCCCGGCGGCTGCAGGGCTACTGGGTATCGAAGACTCGCGCGCGGATGACTTCGTAGCGCGGAAGCTGCCGCACGGCCTTGAACGCTGGAAACACGTCGACCCAAATCAGGTCCGCGGCACGTACCTCCACGGCCTCGTCGAGCCGATCGAGCGCCGATTCGTTCTCTCCGAGGGCGGCATGGAGCTGGGCAATCCGCACCGGTGACACGTAGTGATTCTCTCGTCCCTCGGTCATCGCAGCGAGGACGTCTCGGGCCTCCGCTTCCCTGCCGGCCGCAGCCAGCGCACCGCCCAGAGCCGCTTGGTTCTCCGCGCTCCACCCGCCTGCCGCGCGTGCGCGATCCAGGGCCTCGAGCGCCTGACCGGCGTCGCCCATGTACTGGGCACTGAGGCCCTGGTAGTAGTGCGCGAAAGCCAGCCGGTTGTCCCGCGCGGTAACAGCCTCGAATCTCGAGTAAGCTTCCGCGAAATCGCCTCGCATGAACGCGACGACGCCGAGACTGGCCTCTACGGTGGGTGAGAGCGGGTCTACGGTGGCCGCCCGCTCGAGCTGCCCAACGGCCTCTTCGAACCGCCCGAGTGGAAGGTGGACGTTCATCGCGAACCACAGGGGAGCCGTCGGATACAGGGGATTGTCCCGGATCACCTGTTCGAAAGCGGCGGCGGCTTGATCCCATTCCCAGTCGAAGATCGCGTGGACACAGGCAAGCGCGGACAGTGCCGACGCCTGACCAGGCTCCTGCCGCAGTGCCTCTTTGGCTTCGGCGCGCGCCAGGGGCAGTACGTCGGCGGCGGGCCGCAGTCCGTAGATCGCCAGCGTGACATAGGCTTCTGCGAGTGCCGCGTGCGCTGGAACGCAACAGGGATCGCGGTCGATCGCACCCTGGAACAGCACGACGCACTCCTCGAGATCCTTGGGCGTTCGTCGGTTCCAGTGATAGCGGCCGCGGAGGTACAGATCGTAGGCTTCCAGATCTGTCGTGATGCTGGACTCGCGCCCCGTGGCCGACTCGACGCCGGTCAGCGTGACACTCAGGGCTCCCGCGATTCGCTGGGCCACGTCCGACTGAATCGCGAAGATGTCCTCCAGCTCCCGATCGTATGTCTCCGCCCAGATGTGTTGATCCGAACGGACGTCGATCAGTTGGGCTGCGATTCTGACGTTGTTCGCGATCCGCCGAACGCTGCCCTCGACCAGGTAGGCCACTCCCAGCTCGGAACCGATCTGGCGAGCACCCGCCGGGGTCTGCTTGTACTGCCAGGCTGAAGTGCGTGAAATCACTCGCAGACCGCCGGTCTTACACAGGCGGAGAATCAGGTCCTCCGCGATCCCGTCGCTGAAGTACTCGTTGTCGGGATCGGGACTCATGTTCTGGAACGGGAGCACCGCGATTCCCGCCGGATCGAGAGCCGGGAGGGAGTCCGCGGCCTCGATGCCGGGTGCGTCTGATTTCCGGGTCACCGCTTGTTCGGGCCGATCCGCTGCATCCGTCCGGACGACGCCCGCGGACGTCACGTCGAACGCCCACGCCAGGATCATCGCGATCGGAAACCCTCCGATCAGCAGGACAACGACCAGGGTCAGGGTCCAGTCCGGCAGCCTCAAGGCCGGAAACGTGACCTCGCCGATCTGCATGAGCATCCAGGCGACCACGGCATACATGGCCGCGACACGAAACACGCGGCGCCGACGCAGTTCCGCGAACAGCCGTTTCACGTGTTTCATGGCCTAGAGCACATACAGAGCCGCCCAGATCAGCATGAGCCCGTGCAGGAGTTGATCGAAACCGAGGGCCGACCAGAACATCTTGCGCGACGCATCAGCCAGGATGGGAAACCTGGTGACGAGCAGGGAGCGCCCGGTGTCGATGACGAAGTGACTGATCGTAATGACGGCGACGACGAGCAGGGCACGTCCGAAGCTCGTAAACACGAGCAAGACAGGGATGACGAGAGCTCCGTGAACGGCGGCGTGAGCCGCAATCCACTGAAACGATCGTCCCGTCGCCTTCGATTCCAGCATCCGGGGTGTCGCGAGAACCGTGAAATCCCCCAGGAAGTGCGCGATCATCAAGCCGGCCAGCAGCCAGGCAGCCTCTGTTGTCACTGATCGTCCGATCGCCCGGGGGGGTAGAGGGTCCGTCATCGAAACGGGGAAGTTGGGGCCACCGACGCATCGCGGCAACGCGCAGACAGGTCGGAAACCAACCTCATTCAGCGCCGATCGGTTGTCGGCAGGCATCTGGACACGGTATAATCGGCCCCGCCAATCAGTCTCTCCTCATGCCCCGGGGGGTTCGCTTGAAAGCAGTCCGTCCGATCTCGCTCCTGGCAGTTCTCGCAGGCCTCTCGATCGCTCCGCCATTGTTTGCCCAGGAGGGCACCGTGTCCGGAACGGTCATCAGTTCGCTCGACGGCACGGCAGTTGGTCGGGCCGCGGTCGAGTTGCACGCGGCCGAGGGAGTCGGCGCAGAGGGAGTCACAGACGAACAGGGCAGGTTTCGGCTGCAGGTTGCCGAAGGAAGCTACTGGCTGCTGATCTCCCAGTTCGGCTACGGAACCCAGCGAATCGAGGACATCCTGGTGGTCGCGGGGGAAACAGTCGCGCTTCCGGTGAGCCTGGTCCCGAATGCCCTGATTCTGAATCCGATCGTCGTCTCGTCGTCGCGGCAGGCACAGCCGGCGCTCGAGGCGCCGACGGCGACCAGTGTGGTTCGCGAAGAAGATATCGCCAGCCGGGTCGCGCTGAGCACGGCCCACCACGCGATGTCGGTTCCGGGGGTAGACGCCGCCCAGTCCGGAATGATGCGTACGTCGCTCGTTACCCGGGGGTTCAACGATCCGTTCTCGGTGTCGCTGCTTCTGCTGACGGACAATCGCTACGCGGCTCTCCCGTCCACTCGGCTGAACGCGTTCTACATGGTCCCGACGACCGACCTCGACATCGATCGCATCGAAGTATCGCTCGGGCCGGCGTCGGCCCTGTACGGACCTAACGCCACCAATGGCGTCCTCCACATGATCACGAAGTCTCCGATCGACGATCCCGGATCCACGGTCTCATTCGCCGGAGGCGAACGATCCGCCATCCAGGGCATGTTTCGCACGGCCTGGGCGGACGAAGATCGGAAGTTCGGCGTGAAGTTCTCGGGTCAGTACATCAGCGGAGATGACTGGACGTGGATTGACCCGGCGGAGGTCGCGGCGGCGGAGGCCGACCCCACGAACGCCCGAATCGGTGCGACCGATTTTCACTCGGAACGATGGAGCGGAGAGGCGCGGCTCGACTATCGACCGGACGATGACTCGGAACTGTCGGGCAGCTTCGGAGCCACACGGATTGAAAAGCAGACCGAGGTCAGCGCGGCGGGGCGAAGCATCGTGGATGGGTGGACATACTCGTACGCACAACTGCGCTTCCGGAAGGACAACCTGTTTGCACAGGTGTTCGGCAATTTCTCCGACTCGGGTGATTCCTACTTCCTGCGCACCGGCCTGCCCGCCGTCGACAACTCGCGTGCGTTTGTCGCCCAGATCCAGCACGGCGCGGACATCGGCGATCGGTCACATCTGACCTATGGAGTCGATTTCCAGCGATCGGACACGCGCACCGGCGGCACGATTACCGGCCGGTATGAGGATGACGACACGGTCGACGAGATTGGCGCATACGTGCAGGACGTATCCGACATCACGGATCACGTGCAGTTCGTCGGAGCCCTCCGGTTCGACTCACACAATCGGCTGGAGGATCCGGTGTGGTCGCCGCGCCTGGGCCTCGTCGTCACGCCGACGGACGGTCATGTGTTCCGCGCCACATTCAATCGCGCGTTTCGCACTCCCGCCGTGCTCGATCTGTTCCTTGACCTCGTATCCGGGTCGATTCCGATCGCGCCAGGGTTCGGGTATGACATCCGGGCGGTGGGGGCGAGCGAGAACGGTTACACGTTCGACGAGTGCCCGGGTGGGGTGAACAATGCCTGCATGCGGGTGCCTGGCGTCGAGGGCCAGCTTCCGGCCGACGCGACGCTGCTGTGGGACCAGTTCATCGCTGCGCTGGCACCCGGCCTCGAGTCCTTCCTTCCCAACCCCGGATCTCAGGTCAGTTCGGTGTTGCGGCGCCTCAGCCTCGCCGGCGGGGACCCGTTCCCGCTCGATCCGGTTGGCGCAAGGCAGATCGACCCGCTCCGGCCGCGCATCGACAACACGTATGAGCTCGGCTACAAGGGTCTCATCGACGACAGGCTTCTGCTGTCGACCAGCGTGTACTACCAGCAGATCAAGGATTTCGTCGGACCGATCACGGTCGAGACCCCCAACGTGTTCCTGGATCCAGCCAGCACGGCGGCGTACGTCAACGCGCAGCTGGAGCCCCTCGTATCGGGCGGGCAGTTGACGCAGGGCGACGTGGACGCGCTCGTCGGCGGGCTCGCCTCGATCCCGTTCGGCACGGTGACCCCGTCCGTGTGGGATGCCGCGGACATCCTGCTCACCTACCGCAACCTCGGCGACGTGAACCTGTGGGGCTTCGAGGTCGGAGCGGAGTACATCGCCAGTCCGACCCTGACGTTCGGTGGATCGCTATCGCACGTGAGCGAGGACTGTTTCGACCTCGACGAAGACGGCGCGTGTTTCAGCCCCGAGGATCGGGCGCTGAATTCGCCGAAGTGGAAGGGCCAGGTGATGGGCCGCTACCATGACGAGAGCTCCGGACTCCTGGGTGAGGCTCGCGCCCGGTTGATCGGTGGCTTCCCGCAGGCCGCGGGCGTGTTCGTCGGAGATGTGGATTCCTACTCTCTTGTCGACCTGACCGTCGGATACCGTTTCCAGCGGTTCCCGAACGCCACCCTGACGCTCACCGCATCCAATGTGTTCGACGATCGACACTTCCCGATGATCGGCGCGGCGGAAATCGGTCGCCTGGTCATGCTGCGGTTGCGTTACGATTTCTGACCGGCCCGGAGCGGGGTCGGTGACGGACGCCCCAGGCGCTTTCGTCCCGTTCTTTTCGCACCTGCAGCTCGACCGTCTGCGGGCGGGCGGAGTGCGAGACACCCCCACCCGGGATGCGTTCTCGGGAGCGCTCCTCCTGATCGACATCGTTGGGTTCTCGGGTGTCACGGAACGGCTCGGCGAGCAGGGAGCCCAGGGCGCAGAACTGCTGTCAGGCGTGCTTCATGCTTACTTCGAGCCGATCCTGGCGTCTCTGCGGGAACACGGTGGCGACGTTCTGTTTTTCGCAGGCGACGCCGTCGGCGTCCTGTGGAAAGCACCCGTCCGAGCCGACCTCGGCGAGACGGCGATTCGGGCGGCACAGTGTGCGCTCGAAATCCAGGCTCTCGTAGGCACGATCGACCCCCCGTGGGGATCGCCGCTTCAGTTCCGCGCCGCCCTCGGAGCGGGCGATCTCGAGGCGATCGAGATCGGTGGAGTCGGCGAACGGTGGTTGCAGGTCGTGCGCGGCGATGCCCTCGACAGGTGCCGGCTGGGGGACCAGGCAGCTTCGGGCGGGGACGTGATCGTTGACACCGATCTGCTTGAGTTGCTCGAGCCGGCCGACCCCGTGGCAACGCCGGTCGAGGGCGGACATCACTTTCGCTTGACGGAACTGCGGCGACGCATCGAGCTCCGACCGCTTGCCGAGCTTGACCTGGCTGCGTTGCCTGGCGAGTTGCTGTCCAACTACCTGCCCAAAGCCGTGGCGTGGCGTATCCAGACCCGCAGTGACCTGATGGCCGAGTTCCGTCAGGTCACGGTGCTGTTTCTCAACCTGGTCGGACCCGGAGCGGCGGCCGAACACCAGGCCGGCGTAGAGACGCTGCAGCAGGCCGTCGTCATCGCACAGAAACACATCGATCGACTGGAAGGCGTGCTGTATCAGCTCCTCGAGGACGACAAGGGAGCCAACCTCATCGCGGTGTTCGGGCTTCCGGGCACGTCGCACGAGGACGACCCGATGCGGGCCGTTCTCGCGGGACGTGGAATCCTGGCGGCGTTTGAAGAGTTGGGTCTTTCCCCGTCGGGGGGCATTGCGACCGGGCAGGTCTATTGCGGGCTTCACGGGGACGAGCTGAGGAAGAGATACTCCGTGATCGGATCGACCATAAACCTGTCTGCTCGACTGATGACGCTCGCGCCCCGCCGCGGTCTCCTGTGTGACGAGACTACGCGAATCCTGGTGGGGCCGAGGATCGAGTTCGCGGATGCCGGCTCGACCACTCCGAAGGGATTCCCTGCTCCGGTGGCCATGTTCGTTCCGGGCGCCGAAGTGCGCATTGAGGCTCCGGCGGCGCTCGATCAGGATGTGGTGGGACGGAAAGAAGAGATTGCCGCAATCGCCGGGGCGATGGACGCCGTGATGCATGACGGAACCTCACGTGCCGTCGTCATCAGTGGCGAGGCGGGGATGGGCAAGTCGACCCTGGTCCAGGTGGCGAAACAGCTCGCGGGCGACCGCGGGCTGACCTACCTGCATGGGGCCGCCGATTCGTTCGAGACGGGAACGGCCTATTACGCGCTGCGAAGCGTGGCTCGTGACTGGTTCGGAATCGAGCCGGGAGACGATCAGGATCGGGCCGGGGACAAGGTAACCGAGGCATTCGAGGAATCGGCGACTGACCGGCAGATGATTCCGCTGCTGGGCAGCATCCTCGGATTTGATTTTCGGGAAACGGAGGCTTCGCAGCAGCTTCGGGGGCAAGCCCGTGCGGCGGCGCTGCGAGACCTGTTGCTCAGACAGGCGGTTCGTCGCGCGTTACGGTCCACCCAGGTACTCGCAATCGAAGACGGTCACTGGCTGGACGAAGCCTCGTGGAGCCTGCTGCCCGAACTCGTGGACCGGGTACCGCGCCTGCTGATCATCCTGACGACCCGCCCGATGGCGAAC
This sequence comes from Gemmatimonadota bacterium, assembly GCA_029863105.1. GTDB lineage: Bacteria > Gemmatimonadota > Gemmatimonadetes > Palauibacterales > Palauibacteraceae > JARFPW01. Next base: position 8,227 of record JAOTWC010000034.1, read on the forward strand.
CAGCCACCGGAATTCGACGCCCTCACCGGCCGGGAGGAGTCGGAAGTCCGCACTCTCCCGCCCTTCGACCACGCGTTCACCGAGGAGCTGATCCGCACGCAACTCGGCGTGTCGACCGTGTCGGAGGCTGCGGTGGAGTTTGTTACGCGACGGGCTGCCGGGAACCCGTTCTTCGCTCGCGAGCTGCTGCGCTCCCTGGAAGAGTCCGGCGGCCTTCGCATCCGGGGATCCATGGCGGAGCTGGCGCAGGACGGGGACGACGCGGCGCCCGTACCGGCAACGCTCGAAGGAGTGATCACGTCACGAATCGATCGGGTCGATCCGGATATCCAGGTCACGGTCAAGGTGGCTGCGGTTCTCGGGCGCTCCTTCGAGGTCTCGGTGCTGGAAGGAATTCACCCGGCACGGCCCGACGAGGAGACACTCGAACATCATCTGGAGACGCTGCGGCAGGCTTCCCTGCTGGTTCCGGGCGAAGCCGGTGGGCAGACGTTCACGCACGCACTGACCCAGGAAGCCGCATATAACCTGCTCTCCTACGCCCAGCGGGAACTCCTGCACCGGGCGGCGGCCGAGACGCTGGAGTCCGTGCACGAGGGCAACCTCGAACAGATCAGCGCACGTCTGGGCTACCACTTCCGGTTGGGCCAGGTGCCAGACCGCGCCGTCCCGTACCTCGCGATGGCCGGCGAGGCGGCTGTCGACGCGTATGCGAGCCGCGACGCCATCGCCCTGCTCGGCCAGGCCCTGGAACTGGACGAGACCGTCCGCGGACCGATCGACCAGGACCTCAACAGGGCGCGCTGGTGCCGCCTGATCGGACAGGCCCATTACAATCAGGATCAGCAGTTGGTGGCGGGCGACTGGTATCGCCGGGCGATCCGCCTGGCCGGCGCATTTCCCCGGGGGCGAGTCCTCGGGGCGGTCGGGATCCTGGGCAAGGCCATGCTGTCTCCCGGTCGAATCGGGAAGCCCCCACGGCGGACACTCGTACCGGAAGACCGCGCCAGAATGCTCGAAGGTCTGGCAGCCGGGCGAGAGCTGGCCATCGTCTACATGTGGGACAGTTCGATGGGTAAGTTCGCGCTGAACAGCCTGAACCAGGCGCGGGTGTCCAGCGTGGTGGGACTTTCGGCGGAGTCGGCGGACGCGAACGCGACGCTCGGCTTTCTGATTTCGGCAGGAGGCTTCAACAAGTCGGGAGAGCGGGTCGCGCTGCAGGCGGTCGAAATGGCCGAGGCGGCCGGCGATCTCAGACAAACCGTCTCCGTTCTCACGATCGCCGGGATGCTGCTTGAGCAGAACGGACGGGCGGCGGCGGGACTGCCGTACCTGCGACGCTGCAATGAACTCGCCGCGAACATGCAGACCGGCATGTACCGGCATCGGGCCCGGTACATGTTGTCCGATACGCTGGCCGTGCTCGGCCGCTGGGACGAGGCGCGCGAATGCTTCGAGCAGACCGCGGAACTCGCGCGCGTCGTAGAACCGCACACGGCGGGCATGGCCACAGCGATGGTGGCCCTGTCTCACCTTCGACAGGGGCGGCCACAGACTGCAGTCGATATCCTTGAAGGGCCGAACGGCGTGGCCAGCGTACTGGAAGGCGGGGTCGGGATCTCGATCGCCACCGCGCTGGGCGTTCTGGCTGAAACGCGACTCGCGCTGGGCGACGACCGGGCGGCGCTGGAGGTGGTCAGACAGGCGGAATCGCTGATCAGCAGGGGCGACGACGGCACCGCGTTCTATTCCAGCATCTTTGGTCATTCGGCGCTCGCGGCCGTTCGACTCGCCGCAAATGAACCTGGAGAACCGGTGCGGTGGGGTCGAAGGAAGCGCGCTCCTCTGGACCTGGCGCTGGCGCGCGTGGCGAAGATTGCGCGCACCGCGCCCGGCGCCGGTGCCTGGCTGGCCCTGCTCCGCGGGCTCGACCAGGTGAGACGTGACAACCCAGGCAGGGCGCGGCGTCTGTTCGAGACGGCGATCGAGCGGGCTGAAGCGGCGGGACAACCGTATGAACTCGGCCGCAGCCTCCTGGAACTGGCGCGCGTGTCTGACGACCCGGATCGATCCGCGCTGTTCGATCGCGCCGGAGACGTATTCGAACGCCACGGGATGACGCTCGCGGTGGCCGGAGCGAGCGCAGAACTCAAACGGGAGTAGGTTCGGTATGCCTGGGAAGCAGAAGATCGCGATTCTCGGAGGCGGCCCTGCCGGACTGACGGCCGCGTTCGGACTGACGTCCACGCAGGAATTGCGCGACCGCTATGATATCACGATCTACCAGGTAGGCTGGCGGGCCGGCGGCAAGTGCTCGAGCGGACGCGAAGGACCTACGAATCGCATCGAACAGAACGGTACCCACTACCTGTTCGGCTGCTATGATAACGGCTTCCGGATGTTGAGGACCGTCTACGAAGAGCTTCGACTGGCCGGCGTGACAGACTTCGGCACCTACGAAGAGGCCTTCCTCCCGCGGGACCTGCTCGTGCTGAAGCAGTTCTTTCGCGGCAACTGGAAGACCTGGCCGATTCAGCTGCCGACCAATCGGGTCGAGCCCGGAACGCACCCCGGCTTGCTGAGCGGCGCCGACTACGTGTCGATGGTCGTGCAGTTCGTGTTCGCGCTGATCCTTCCTCGACGGCTCTTTCTGGCTTTGCGCCCC
>JAOTWC010000351.1 GCA_029863105.1 Gemmatimonadota bacterium
TTCGTCAAGCCGTACCTGATTCCGTGGAATCCGGCGGGAGAAGAGTTCTTCTATCGGAACGCCTGGCAGTCGTGGTGGTCCGACCAGTGGAAGTGCATCCCCGTTCGCCGTCGACGTCGGGATCTGAGCGCGCTCAATCGAATGCTGCACGCGCTCAAGTCGGGCACGATGATCCTGTTTCCGGAAGGCACGCGAACGCGTTCCGGGAACATCGAACGCGGAAGGCCCGGGGCTGGCGTGGTGATTCTGAAACACCAACCCACCGTCATCCCGGTTACGATCGACGGCCTGGACCAGGTGCTCCCGGTGGATGCCCGCTGGCCTAGAGTATTCAAGCGCGTCTACATCGTGTTCGGCAAACCGGTAGACTACACTCCGTTGCTGACCGACGGAGCATCGCGAGAGGCGGCGCAGCACATCGTCGACGAGGTGATGGAGACCCTGAGATGGCAACTGGATTGGATACGAAAACTCAAAGCTGGCGAAGTGAGCAGGCACGATCCGCCATGGACGCCTGCCTCGGGTCCGTCTCCTGGTGCCGGGGAGAGCGAATGATCCTGCGAACGCTCCGGGCACTGGCTTGGGCGGGCGGGCTGGCCCTCGTGCAGTCCGGCTGTGCGACAGGAGGAGAGATGACGCACCCGACCGTGCTGTTGGACACAAGCCATGGCGATATCCGGATCGAGTTGCTGCCCGAGCATGCCCCGGTGTCAACCGCGAACTTCCTGTCCCACGTGGATCGGGGGTTCTACGACGGGTTGATCTTCCATCGGGTGATACCGGGATTCATGGTCCAGTCCGGCGGCCACGAGATCGATTTTGCCGAGAGGCCCGGCGCAGGCGACATGATCGTCAACGAGTCGGACAACGGCCTCAGCAATCTGCGAGGAACGATCGCGATGGCGCGCCTGCCCGACCCGCATACCGCTCGATCGCAATTCTTCATCAACCTGATGGACAACATGAACCTCGACCACGGACGCCGTCCCGGAGACTGGGGCTACGCCGTATTCGGCAGAGTCATCGAGGGGATGGAGGTGGTGGACGAAATCGCCCGCCAGCCGACCGGTAGCTTCGGCGGCCGCCGGGATGTGCCCCTGGAGCCGATCGTGATTCGGACGGCCCGGCGCGGGCCTGACCTCAAGGTGATTCCCGCGAGTCCCCCCGACTAGGCGGCGTCCGCCGGCGTTTCAGACCGCAACCCCCGCCCCGGACGTTACGTCGGCGATGACCGGCAGAGTCTCCTCCAGAATCTCGCGCGTTATGACGAGCGGCGGAGAAATCCGAATCACCTGGTGGTGCGTGTCGTTGCACAGGATTCCCCTGTCCATGAGCGCCTCGCAGAACGGTCGAGCCGGGCCCGAGTCCTCCTTGATGACGATCCCGATCATCAGCCCCCGGCCCCGCACGTGGTCGATGTGCGGTGATTCGATGGCGCGGAGCTCCTCCGCGAACCACCTGCCAAGGTCCAGCGACCTGGCTGGCAGCCCCTCGTCGACAATCACGCCCAGCGATGCCTCGCCCACGGCGGCGCCCAGCGGATTGCCGCCGAACGTCGATCCGTGATCGCCCGGATGAAAGACACGCATGACCTCGTCGTCCGCCAGGATCGCCGACACGGGGTATACGCCTCCTCCCAGTGCCTTGCCGACGATGAGTACGTCGCCCCGCGTGCCGTCCCAATCGCCGCAGAACAGTTTGCCCGTGCGGCCGAGACCCGTCTGGATTTCATCGTTGAGAAGGAGCATGCCGTGTTCCCGACAGATTTCATGGCAGCGCATCATGTACCCATCGGGTGGCACCACAATGCCCCCCTCCCCCTGGATGGGCTCGACGAGGAACGCAACCGTCCGCTCGGAGATCGCGGCCTCGAGAGCCCCGACATCGCCGAACGGAATCGTCTTGAAGCCGGGGGCGAACGGGCCGAAACCTCGCCGGTACTGTGATTCGGAAGAAAACCCGACGATGGTCGTCGTCCGCCCGTGGAAGTTATTCGCGCACACGATGATTTCGGCATCACCGTCGGCAAGCCCCTTGGTTTCGTACCCCCACTTGCGCGCAACTTTGATCCCGGTCTCGACAGCCTCAGCTCCCGTGTTCATCGGGAGCGCCCGATCGAATCCGGTCGCTTCACATAGAATCTCGAGGAACGATCCCATACGGTCGTTGTGAAAAGCCCGCGAGGTGAGCGTCAGACGCTCCGCCTGGTCCCGCAATGCCTGCATGATACGCGGGTGTCGGTGACCCTGGTTTACCGCAGAGTAGGCTGACAGCATGTCGAGATACCGCCGGCCATCGACGTCCCACACGAAGCAGCCTTCTCCCCGTTCGAGCACGACCGGCAGGGGCCCGTAGTTCCTGGCGCTGTAACGATCCGTCTGTTGGATGAACTGCGTAGTGCGCGACATGCCGAGCGTCCTTGTAGGCTCGTGAGCGGTTGCTCCGGGTCC
>JAOTWC010000352.1 GCA_029863105.1 Gemmatimonadota bacterium
ATGTCGCGCATGCCTCCGAGTGCAAGCTGCAGCGTACGGGGGATGGGCGTAGCCGTCAGAGTGAGCACGTCCACCGACCGGCGCAGGTCCTTCAGCCGCTCCTTGTGTCGCACTCCGAAGCGCTGCTCTTCATCCACGACGAGCAATCCGAGATCACTGAATCCAATGTCGGCGGACAGCAGACGGTGAGTGCCGATCACGATATCGACGGTTCCATCCGCGAGACCGGCGGTCACCTGGTCCTGCACGGCGCGCGGCCGCAATCGCGACAGGGACTCGACTCGGACCGGGAACCCGGCCAGGCGTTCCTGAAACGTCCGCAGATGTTGTTCGACAAGGATCGTGGTCGGGGCGAGCACAGCCACCTGCTTGCCGTCCTGCACCGCCTTGAACGCCGCGCGTACGGCGACTTCGGTCTTGCCATAGCCTACGTCGCCGCACACCAGCCGATCCATGATATTCGGGGATTCCATGTCTGCCCTGACCTGCTCCCAGGCCGACCGCTGATCAGGCGTATCTTCATAAAGGAAGGCCGATTCGAGCTCCCGCTGCCATCGAGTCTCAGCCGCGAATGCGTGGCCTTCCCGCACGACCCGGTGCGCGTACAGGTCCAGCAGTTCCGTGGCCATTGCGCGTATGGATGCTTCCGTCTTCTGCCTCAGCGCCTTCCATTGCCGCCCACCCAGCTTGTGCACCGTCGGTGGCGACGACTCCCCGTCCGGGGCGGCTACGCCCGACCAGGGCTCGATGACGTCGAGCCGATAGTGTGGCACGCGGAGGATTTCGCCGTCTGCGTACTCGAGCTTCAACGTCTCGACTGTTTCCTCACCCACTGTCACGCGCTCAAGACCGGCGTATCGACCCACACCGTGATCCATGTGCACCACGTAGTCCCCGGGCCGCAGCGAGGCGACGGATTCGAGAGATGCGACTCCGTGCAGCCGACGGTGGCGGCGCAACCGATGGGACCGCCGGAATACCTCATGGTCGGTGAGGAGAAGCAGCGGATCGGGACCGGGAATTCGAAATCCGCCACTGATGGCGCCGATCGCCAGCTCTACTCGGTTCGCGAGCCGCGCGCCTCCGACCTCCCTCAAGATCTCTTCGAGGCGCTCAACCTGACCCTCGTTGTCGCACGCAATGAGCACATGCTGACCCTGCTCCAGGGCCTCCGTCAGTTCGATGACCAGCCGGCGCATGTTCCGCTCGATGGCGGGATGCGGTTCGAGGCCGAAGTCGATTTCCGAGTCGCTCGTTGCCGCTGCGCAGATCCGGATTCGGGCCAGGGCTTCGAGACGGAAATCAGCCGCCCCCGGTTCCATGACGATCTCGGCGGCGGACCCGTCGTCCGGTTGCGCGCCCCAGGCTTCGCTCACTTCACGCCAGAGCTGGCTTCCGGCCCGCCCCACATCCACCTCGGCCGCCTCGAGGACCACGGCAGAGTCCGGCAGCAGCTCAAGCAGACACCGCCGCTCCCAACCGACGGCAGTGTCGGCGAGCGAGGGATCCAGGGCCACCGGGAGGATCTCGAGCCGGTCCAGCTGCCCGATCGAGCGCTGCGTGAGCAGGTCGAACCGGCGAAGCGATGCGACGTCGTCGTCCCAGAACTCGATACGCAGCGGGTCGTCGTGTCCGAACGGAAACACGTCCACGATCCCACCACGGACAACGAAATCACCCAGTTCCTGGACGGAAGAGCTCGCGGAGAATCCGAGCTGCCGGAGTCGCTCGGCCAGCTCGTCGCGGCTCAGCGCATCGCCCACCGCCAGCTGGATTCCGAATTCCGCGTTGCGGGCAACGGGCGAGCGCTCCACGAGGCCGCGGGCGGTCGTCACGAACAAGTCGGCGCGGCCTGCCAGCAGCGACGCGAACGCGTCCGCCCGCCTGCTGGAAATATCCACGTGCGGATCGGCGTTCTCGAACGGGAGTGTCTCACGCTGCGGCAGGTACCGGGCGCGGGAACCCGCCCCGACCGCCTCGAGGTCGGCGAACATCGCCTCGGCGGCCGCAGGACTCGCCCCGATGGCTACGACGCAACGTCCGGTTTGCTGACGAACGGCAGCCGCGAGCAGCGCTGTGGCGGCGCCGGGAAGTCCGGTGACATGCGACACGGCTCCTCTCGAAGGAACAAGCCCGTCCCGGGCAAAATCCAGGAACCGGGCGGTGAACCGGTCGAGAATCATGCGCCGCCCGTCCACTCGCGATCGGAGGAAGCGGTCGAACGCCCGCCGGCACCGAAATCGCCGACGGCTCGCTCGGGCGCGGCGAGCACCAGCTCCGCCAGCAGGAGCAGCGCGATGGCGGCCAACAACCACGGTGTGGCCTCGGCTCCGCGTCGCGCCGTGAATGCGCTGGACGGCCAGTCATCGGTTCGGCTGACAGTCTCGACCCGCGTTCCGGCGAAACTCGACGCGAGTTCCGATGCGGACGCCGGCGTGAGGTC
>JAOTWC010000353.1 GCA_029863105.1 Gemmatimonadota bacterium
CGATCGCGATGGACAAGGAACTGCGGTTCGCCATCCGCGAAGGCGGCCGCACCGTCGGCGCCGGCGTCGTCACTGAGATCGTGGAGTAATGCGCGACCAGATCACGCTCGAGTGCACGAAGTGCAAAGAGCGGAATTACTCGACCACGAAGAACAAGCGGACGCATCCGCAGCGTGTGGAGTACAAGAAGTACTGTCCGCGCTGCAATAGCCATACGCCGCACAAAGAGACGCGCTGAGCCCGCTCTCCGGGAGATTGCACGTCGGCTTCTGGCCCGTCCTCCGGGGCGGCCTGGCCGGGTTCGCACCGGGCGGACAGGGGCCGACGGTTCCTGTCGGCAGTGGGATCAGCAGCACGCAGGGAGACCAGATGGGTCGGATGAAGGACTTTCAGCTGTTCATCGAGGATGTACAGGCGGAGGTGAAGCGCGTCACGTGGCCCGACCGGGTACAGATCCGCAATGCGACGGGTGTAATCCTCGTGTTCGTGTTCATCCTGGCAATCGTCATCGGGGCGATGGACGCCGTGTTCTCCGCCTCGGTGCGCCTGATCGTGGGAGGCTTCGGTGGCTGAAATCGTCGAATCCCAGAATCAGCTGAACTGGTACGCGATCCAGACCTACTCCGGGCATGAGAACAAGGTCAAGACGCTCCTCGAACGGAAGATTCAGGACCTCCCGGGTGAACCGGAAGAAAAAGCAGTCAGGGAGGTCATCGTTCCCACGCGCGAGGTCGTGGAGATCAAGGGTGGCAAGAAGGTCCGCTCGACCAAGCGCCTGTATCCCGGGTACGTGCTCGTGCGAATGGAACTGAACCAGGACACGATGTTCCTGATCTCGAATACACCGAGCGTGATCAAGTTTCTGGGTGGTGGTTCGAAGCCGCAGGCGCTCCGTCAGGACGAGGTCAACAAGATCCTCGGCATCGCGGAGGAGCTCGAGGATGAAGGTCCAAAGGAAGAGATTCCATTCCACCCCGGCCAGGTCGTGGAGGTTATGGAAGGGCCGTTCAGTGACTTCAGCGGAACCGTGGAGGAAGTGTTCGCGGACAAGGGTAAGGTGCGGGTTCAGGTCAGCCTGTTTGGACGGCCGACCGCCGTGGAATTGGATTACACGCAGTTGAAGGGATACTAGCGAGCAAGTATGGCCAAGAAGACTAAGAAGGTGATGGCCCTCATCAAGTTGCAGATCAAGGCCGGGCAGGCCACGCCTGCTCCGCCCGTTGGTCCCGCACTCGGTCAGCACGGAGCCAACATCATGGACTTCTGCAAGCAGTTCAACGCGCAGACGTCCGATCAGCCCGGAATGATCATCCCGGTCGTCATCACGGTGTACGTCGACCGGAGCTTCACCTTCATCACGAAGACGCCGCCCGCGGCCGTCCTGCTGAAGAAGGAGCTCGGTCTGGCCTCCGGCTCCGCAGAGCCGAACCGCGAGAAAGTGGGCAAAGTCACGCAGGAGCAGCTGTTGAAGATCGCTCGAATCAAGATGGAAGATTTGAACGCCAATGATGAGATCGCGGCGGCCCGCATGATCGCCGGCACGGCGCGCTCGATGGGAGTGCCGGTAGAAGACTGATGGCGAGACACGGGAAGAGCTACACGGACGCCGCGGCGACGATTGATCGCTCCACTCCCCTGATGCCGGGTGAGGCGCTGGGGGTCGTGAAGGAACGCGCGTACGCGAAGTTCGACGAGACGGTAGACGTAGCCGTGCGCCTCGGCGTGGATCCCCGACATGCCGACCAGATCGTCCGCGGTACGGTGGTGCTCCCGGAGGGGACCGGCCGAGCCGTGCGGATTCTGGTGCTCGCCGAGGGGGACAAGGCGCGAGAGGCGGAAGAAGCCGGTGCGGACTTCGTCGGAACCGAGTTCGTGCAGAAGATCGAAGCTGGCTGGCTGGATTTTGATGTCGCCATCGCGACACCGGATCTTATGAGGGACGTAGGAAAGCTGGGACGGATACTGGGCCCGCGCGGACTGATGCCCACGCCGAAGGCCGGTACCGTGACGATGGATGTCGGCCGCGCCGTGTCCGAGGCCAGGGCCGGCCGAATCGAATTCCGCGTCGACAAGTTCGGCAATCTGCACGCACCGATCGGCAAGGTCAGTTTTGAGCGGACACAGCTCGAATCGAACCTGGAGGCCCTGATGGACGCGGTGAAACGCGCCAGGCCCTCCGCGGCGAAGGGTGGGTACATCAGGAGCGTTACGGTAAGCAGCACGATGGGACCGGGTGTTCCCATCGACCCCTCCCTTTATCGGTAACCGGCAGGACAGGCGTGATGAGAATCGAACAGAAATTGCAGTTGACCAAAGAGATTGCGGCCGGCCTCGGTGAGGCCGAGACGATCTATCTGGCCGACTTTACGGGGCTGAGCGTGGAAGCCCTCGGCGAGTTGCGCGGCCGGCTTCGCGAGTCAGGAGCGCAGTTCCGCGTCGTT
>JAOTWC010000355.1 GCA_029863105.1 Gemmatimonadota bacterium
CGCTGAAGACTCGCCCGACTTCTTGTGGATCCTCCAGAGGCTCGGAGTCGAACGCGGTCAGCACGTCTCCGGCGCGCAGACCCGCCTGTTGAGCGCGCGATTCCTCGTCCACTCCGGTCAAGACGGCCAGCGGTCCCGCGCCCTCGTCGAGCAGCTCGACCTGCAGGCCAAGCCAGGTGATGTGATGAATGAAGCCCGGCGCATCGTCGGCCTCGGCGAGCCGGTCCACGATGCCGTAGGCCACCTGCAGGATCGACTCCATCCGCCCGTAGTCGAGCTTGTCGGCGTGATCGCCCAGCTGGTGGTAATCGTCGTGAACGCCGGTGAAGAAGAACAGAAACGGGATACTCTCGTCGTAGAACGGATCGTGGTCGCTGTTGCCCGTATAGCCGGCCCCTGCGAAGCGAATGGGCAGGTCGATGTCGCGATTGGCCGCTTCGGTGATCTCGCGCAGGCCCCGAACGTAGCCGTCGCCGAAGAGTTGCAGCTCCTGGTCCGGGTTGCGGCCGATCATGTCCAGGTTGAGCATGAACGCGACTTTCTCGACCGGAATCAACCGCTGCCGGACCAACGCGCGCGAGCCGAGCAGACCTTTTTCCTCGGCGGAGAAGGTCATGAACGCGATGCTGCGTCGCGGCCGCCGCTCGCGAGCGGCGAACGCACGTGCCAGCGCGATCACACCCGAGGTGCCCGAGGCGTTGTCGTCGGCGCCGTTGTACACGGTGTCACCCTGTCCGTGATAACCGCCGACGTGATCGTGGTGGCCGCCGATCACGATCCATTCGTCCTTGAGTCGCGGGTCGCCCCCCTCCAGGAAGCCGGCGACGTTTCGCGCCGGTACGACCTCGGCATGTTCCGGGCGTGCAACGTCGAGGCGCGCGTGTACGCCGTCGAGTGAAAGCTCCGACGGAGCCGTTCCTTCATCCACGGCGCGCTGCAGCTCCTCGAGCGAGTATCCGGACGGCGAGACGATCGCCGCGGCGAGCTCCTGACTGATGTGGGCGGCGACGAATGGCGATGAGCCGTCCTCGTCGGCATCCTGTCGTTCGGGTCGCCGCAGGCGTAGCTGACCGCCCACCCTGAGGTCGTCGTCCGGTCCGTGGTGCAGCGGGTCCGTGACCAGCAACATACCGGCGGCGCCGTGGTCCTGAGCGTTCTGACCCTTGACGTTGAATTGCGCGTGACGGCTGTGCGCCTCACCGTCGAAGGAGCTGTTCGGATCCTTTTCGGCGGGCTCGTGTCGCAGCATGATCACGATCTTGCCCTCGACGTCCACTCCGTCGTAGTCGTCGTAGTCGTGCTCGGGGGCGGTGATCCCGTAACCGACGAACACGACCGGCGCCTCGACGACGCCTTCGTCGGAGAAAGGAAAAGGCCGGAAGGATTCGCCGATACTCCCGGACTCGGTCCGACCGTCGACGTCGACGGACAGCGCGGTGCTCTCGGCGTCGTAGCCCTGCCGGTACAGATCGAAATCAACCCAGTAGTCCGAGTTTCCGGGCAACGGGGTCAGACCGGCTTTCTTGAACTCCTTCGCGATGTACTTCTCGGCCTTGCGAATCCCGGGCTGACCCGTGTCGCGCCCGGCCAGCGAATCGGCTGACAGGTACCTGACGTGACGCTCCAGGTCGCCGGCCCGGATCTGCTCGATCCCCGTACGCGCGGAACCGGAGGCCAACGCCAACAGGGCCAGGACGGCCAGAGTCCCTGCGATCGCTCTCCTCAACGCGACACCTCCCGCCGACCCGGCGTCCGCCGGACCCGAATCCCGGGACTGTACGTCGAGTTTTCGGGCGAGGCAAACGTGTTCCTTTTCTAATACGCTCTGCGGGATCAGGAGTTCGACCCGTGCTGCGCGCCATCGCCCGAGCCTACCGCTCCGCCTACACCGGCTTGCCGCGGGATCTGTGGGTGCTGTCGGCGATCCTGGTCGTCAACCGCGCCGGCAGCATGGTGCTGCCGTTTCTCAGCCTGTACTTCACACAGGTGTGCGAGATGCCGGTTGCCCAGGCCGGCCGACTGCTGTCGGTCTACGGGCTGGGCGCCATCGGCGGCTCCTACCTCGGCGGCTGGCTCAGCGACAGTATCGGCGCGACCCGCACGCAGCAGGTCAGCCTGATCGGCAGCGGCTTCGGTTACCTCTGGATCAGCACGCTCAAGACGTTCTGGTCGATCGGCCTCGCGATGTTCGTGCTCAGCATCTTCGTCGAGGCTTTCCGGCCGGCGGTGATGGCCGACGTGGCCGAGCGCGCACCGGAAGGGCTTCAGGTGCGTGCGTTCGCGCTGTTGCGCCTTGCGGCCAACCTCGGCGTCGGCATCGGCCCGGCCGTCGGCGGCTACCTGGCGCTCTACAGCTACAAGTGGCTGTTCGTCGCGGATGCCGGCACCTGCTGGATCGCTTGCGTTCTCTTGGTGCTGATGCTGAAGCCGGTCGCCGG
>JAOTWC010000354.1 GCA_029863105.1 Gemmatimonadota bacterium
AGTCGCTGGATCGCCTCCTGAATATCGGGCCCGTTCACGATGTCGCCGACGCGCAGCCGGGCGATTCGACGCACGCTCTCCTCTGAGTACCGGTTGACGCCGGACACAACGATGCTGTCGACCCTGACCTGGTAGAGTGGCTGGTCCTGGGCCGCCAACGGCGAAGCCCCCGCCAGACAGAGCATGGCGAGGGCCGCACGAGCCCGTATGTGCTCGGAAGCCGTCACGGGGCGGATGTCGGAGACACTGCCCGAAACACCAGCGACTCCGCATCGACGGCAAGCTCCACCGCGATCTCGTCGCCCGGAGCGAATTCCGCCATGAGGATCTTCTCCGACAACGCATCTTCCACATACCGCTGAATCGTTCGCTTCAGCGGCCGGGCGCCAAACTTCGTGTCGTACCCGCGCTCGACGAGGAATTCCACCGCCGCCGGATCCAGGCGCAGCGTGAGCTGCTCCTCCCCCAGTCGGTCCTGCACGTCGCGCAGCATGATGTGCACGATTTCGCCGATCTGCTCCCGCGACAGCGGGTGGAACACGATGATCTCGTCGAGCCGATTGCGGAATTCGGGCGTGAACGTCCGTTCAATCTCGTCGTTGACGCGTTCTGCCATTTTCGCGTAGTCGACACTGCTTTCGTCGGGCGTGAATCCGAGCGACTTGCCGCTCGCGATGTCCCGAGCGCCGACATTCGACGTCATGATCAGGACGGTGTTCGTGAAGTCGATCACGCGCCCGTAGTTGTCCGTCAGCCTCCCCTCGTCGAGAACCTGCAGGAGGATGTTGAACACATCCGGATGGGCCTTCTCGATTTCGTCGAGCAGCACCACGCTGTACGGGCGGCGCCTGACCGCCTTTGTAAGTGTCCCGCTGTCCTCGTAGCCGACGTAACCGGGAGGGGCACCGATCAACCGACTGACCGAAAACTTCTCCATATACTCCGACATGTCGACGCGAATCAGGGCGCCCGCGTCGGCAAACAGAAACTTGGCGAGCTGGCGGGCAAGCTCGGTCTTCCCGACCCCGGTGGGGCCGCAGAACACGAAGCTGCCGATCGGACGCGCCGGATCCTTCAGGCCCGCACGCGTGCGGCGGATCGCTCTGCTGAGTGCCTGAATCGCCTCCTCCTGCCCGACCACGCTCTCGTGCAGCTCTTCCTCCATCCGGAGCAGACGCTGGGTTTCTTCTTCCCGCAAGCGGTTCACCGGGATACCCGTCCAGCGTGATACGATGAATGAGATGGCTTCCTCGTCCACGATCGGACGATTGTCCTTCTGCTGCCGCTCCCACTCTTCGTGCGTACGCTTGATCTCTGCCTGGAGCTCCTTCTCGCGGTCCCGCAGCTGCGCCGCCGCTTCGAAGTCCTGATTACGGATCGCTTCGTCCTTCTCCTCATTCAGCGCTTCCAAGTCCGCGCGCAACTGCTGGACCTCCGGAGGAGGCACCTGCGCGCCCAGCCGGGACCGCGCCCCGGCCTCGTCCACGACATCGATCGCCTTGTCGGGGAGAAACCGGTCCGTGATATACCGATCCGACAGTTTGGATGCAGCGACCAGGGACTCGTCCGGAACGACTACGTTGTGGTGCTCTTCGTAGTGTCGGCGCAGTCCCTTCAGAATTTCGATTGTCTCTTCAACCGTCGGGGGCTCGACGATCACGGTCTGGAACCGGCGCTCGAGGGCACCATCCTTCTCGATGTGCTTGCGATACTCGTTCAGCGTCGAGGCGCCCACACACTGCAGCTCACCCCGGGCCAGCGCGGGCTTCAGCATGTTGGAGGCATCGATGGCACCTTCGGCCGCTCCCGCGCCGACAAGCGTGTGCAGTTCGTCGATAAACAGGATGATCCCGTCGGTGTCCGAGATTTCGTTCACGATCGCCTTGAGGCGCTCTTCGAACTGGCCACGGTACTTCGTTCCCGCGATGACCGCCGCCATATCCAGGGCGAGCACCCGGTGATCCTTGAGGCTGTCCGGCACGTCATCCCGTTCGATCTTCTGGGCCAGTCCTTCAACGATGGCCGTCTTGCCCACTCCCGGCTCGCCGATCAGCACCGGGTTGTTCTTCTTTCGGCGCGATAGAACCTCCATGACCCGTTCGATCTCGGCGGCCCGGCCGATCGTCGGATCCAACCGCCCTTCTCGGGCGAGCAGCGTGAGATCGCGACAGAAGTGGTCCAGCGCCGGGGTCTTCGACTTCGAGTCCGCCTTCGAGGCGCCCGGCGGAGTGTCTCCAGGGCTCTCCGGGGAGGGCATATCGGTGCCGAGCAGCTTCAGCATCTCGGCACGGGCCTCCTCCAGGCCGATGCCGAGCTGGCCCAGGACCTTTGCGGCGAGTCCTTTCTCTTCCCGAAGCAGCCCGAGCAACAAGTGCTCGGTTCCCACGTAGCTGTGGTTCAGCTCCCGGGCTTCCGCCATGGCGTACTCGAGTACTTTC
>JAOTWC010000356.1 GCA_029863105.1 Gemmatimonadota bacterium
ATTTCCGGACGCCACCGCGGCGCGCTCGATCGATCGCAACTCGCCCAACGAAACGCGATACATCGGGCCGAGCAGGATGCGCCGCATCGCCCTGGCTCGTTCCGCCGGCCCGTCGTCATCTGTCGCGGCAGAGATCAGGTCGAGGACGAAGCGCACCGCCGGGTGATCAGATAGCCGGGCATCGGGAAGGTCATGTTCGATGCGGCGCCGTTCCAGCGCCCGCGACAGCTCGGGAAGAAAACGCTTCTTCGACCTCACCAGGACGCCAATGCGGCGGAGCGGGGTTCCCTGGGTCAGATGCACCCGTTCGACTTCTGACGCGACCCATTCGGCCTCTTCGGTTTGTTGGCCGAACACATAGACGTCGACCCTTCCCTCGCCCGGCGCCGGGGTGACACGCCCGGCAGCTCCGGGGAGACGGCGGGCGGTCACGTTGACCGCCGATGCGAGAACGGCGGCAGGCGTACGGAAGGACGTGGTCAGGACGATCCGCCTGCCCGGTGAGCCGTCGGCCTTGGGAAAGGACTCCGGGAACTCCACTACGTTTTCGAGACGGGCCCCGCGGAAGCTGTACACGGACTGATAGGGATCGGCGGCTACGGTGAGGTTGTTGTGGTGGCTGCTGAGCGAGCGGAGCAATCGGGCTTGAGCGAAAGTCGTGTCCTGGTACTCGTCCACCAGAATGAACCGCGGAACCGACTGGGCGCCAATCGTCCCGCTCTCCACCAATCGCACGGCTTCGCGCAGCAAGGTTCCATAGTCGAGCCGGCGCCGCCTCCGCAGTTCCGCGTCGTAGCGGTGCAAGAACTGCGCCACACCCCTCCAGTCGGCGCGATCGAACCCAGCGACATCGTCGGCATCGAGCAGTTGCTCTGCCGCTCGAAGGATGAAGTCTGTCAGCTCCTGCGCGAATGTTCGGCTGCTGAGGATCCCCCGATAGGCGGTTGACCAGCTGTCCGGGTTTTCGTCGCCGAGCAGTTCAGCGACGAGGGCGAGCTGCTCAGGCCCGGTGAGCACCTGGGCGTCCGGCCCCCACCCGATCGAGTCCCCATGAGCTTCAAGCAGCCGAACGGCATATGAATGAAACGTGGCCACGTCGAGATCTCCGACCGATCCGGCTGCGCTACGAATTCGCTCCCGCAGGTCGGCAACCCCGCGACGTCCGAAACTGAGAATCAGAAGCGAATCGGTCGCCACATCCGGGTGCGCCAGCAGCGCGGCGACTCTCCTCACGAGGAACTCCGTCTTGCCGGTGCCGGGGCCTCCGACAATGATCTGCGGCCCTTGAATATCAGCGATCGCGGCCGGCCATTCGTCTGGGCCGATGCGCACCTCGCCGCGGCCCGTGGCCCCTGGGGTCATCTCCATGGCCCGAAGCTAATCCGTGCTTGTGACGGATTCACCCACGGCCGCCGTCTCGGCTAGATCGCCAGGTGCTCCTGATACGGCATCGCCGCACCGTCCGCCAGTATGTGGACCACTTCGAAGCCCCGGCCTACCAATGCCGGCGCCAAGACTACGTCGCGATGACAGTGCACCGGGTTGGCCTCTGCGCAGAGCAGTACAACTTGCGAAGACCTTGACAGTCCGACGACCTCGTCGATGCCTGTGGCGAATACCTCGGCCGTGGCCAGCGGTTTTCCGCCCAGCTTGCTCCCCATCCACCGGTAGCCGAACCCGGCTGATGCCGCGAATTCCTCGAGTGCCGCCTTGGTGAAATCGGGGGCTCGCTTCGAATAGGGTTCGCTACGGACGTCGACGATTGTCTGCACCCGGTGCCGGGTCAACGCCGCGGCGAGCGCGTCGAAGTCTTGATCCCCGTGTCCGATTGTCCACACCGTCTTCGTGCTCACCGCGGTCGCCACCGATCATCGCTTCGATCAAGTCTGCTCGGTAGGGTACCGATGCCGGACATCAGGGAGTAGAACAGTTATGGCTTTCGAGATGGCCGGCGGGGGCCCAACCGAGTGGGAATCGCCCCTCTATTACGAGGCGGTCGGTCAATTCGATCGGGTGGCCGAGATCATGAATCTCGATGAGAACATCCACGAAAGGCTCCGGTCGCCGCAGCGCTCATTGGTGGTGACGTTCCCATTTCGCCGCGATGAGTACAAGACGGTCGAGACGGTTTTCGGCTATCGCGTGCAACACCTCCACACGATGGGACCGACGAAGGGTGGCATCCGCTACGCCCCTGATGTGAACCTGGGCGAGGTAGCAGCTTTGGCCATGCTGATGACGTGGAAGTGCGCCATCGTCGGCCTCCCGTTCGGCGGTGCCAAGGGTGGGGTCCGGATCGATCCAACGGTCCTGTCGCGGGCCGAGACCCAGCGGCTCACTCGCCGCTACACGATGGAGATCATCAACTTCATCGGCCCGGACAAGGACATCCCGGCCCCGGATATGGGCACGGATGAACAGGTTATGGCGTGGCTCA
>JAOTWC010000150.1 GCA_029863105.1 Gemmatimonadota bacterium
CATCGGCTCCCGGAGGTGGACCTGGTCACGCTCGACCGAGTGGTGTGCTGCTATCCGGAGTACGAGCCGCTTCTCGGCGCCGTGGCGCACACGGAAGCCATCTGGTGCGGGCTCGCGTATCCGCGCTATCGCTGGCACGTCCGGGCCCTGGTCTTCGTGTTGAACCTCGGATTTCGCCTGCGTCGATCCGACTTTCGGGTCTTCGTGCACCCCGAGCCGCCGATGCTGGCCGTGCTCGAAGCAGCTGGGTTTGTCTGCAAGTCCGAGGGCGGGACGTTCGTCTGGAAAATCCGGCTGATGGAACGCGTCAGAGGCCGGCGAGGCAGTCGTGTTCGGATCCCCGCGGAAGGTCCTCAAACAACCACGTGCTGAGGTGACACTTCCCGGTATCGGGAAGCATCGCCAGGACCGACGATGGCTCAGGAACCCGACAGCAGCTGTTCCTTCTCCGTCGCACCGGCGGCGACATCTGCCAGCGAGGTCGAGGTGAGGTACTCGTGGATCGTCGCGCGAACCCGCACGAAATCGTTGTGCAACGGACAGGGAGTCTCGTCCGTGCAGGGGTCGAGACCGACGGCACAGCGCTCCAGGTCGTCGGGACCGTCCACCGACAGCTTCACGTCGAGTAGCGTGATCTCCGAGGCGGGCCTCGCCAGCTGATAGCCACCACCGGGCCCTCTCGTGGATCGCAACAGTCGGGCCCGCACCAGATCCTTGAGAATCTTGCCCAGATAGGGACTCGGGAGATCAGCGGCGGAGGCGATCGTGGTAACGGGCACCCAACCCGCGTCCGGCCGAAGCGCCAGTTCCGTCATCGCCCGGATTGCGTACTCACATGGATTTGAATAGAGCATAGTAGCAACTTATTTCAGATCGATTTATCTTCTGGGCTTTACTCCACCATACCCGATATTGGGATCTGAAAATGGCGGTGACGGCCAACAACGCGCAAGAATCGGAATGGACGCGGCACCTCGCGGTCGGTGTGGCGGCACTCCTCATGTTGGAAACGCTGACCGGTCTGTCGATTTTTCTCCTGCCGTTCAGCGTGCCGAACCAGGTCGCCGTCCTTCTGCACACGGTCGCCGGAGTGGTCCTCCTGGCGCCCTTCGCGTGGTATCAGGCCCGCCATTGGGAAAGATATCGCCGCCTGCCGATGACGCACGTGAAACTCACGGGCTACATCGCGCTCGTTTGTGCCGCGGTCGCGATCGTATCAGGCCTGGTGCTGTCGGCGCAGGCGATATTCATGAGCCGCATCAGCTACACGTGGGATCTCGTGCATATCGTCGCGACGTTCGGCCTGATCGCGGCAGCCACCCCCCACATCGTACTCCTCGTAATCCGGACCTTCCGGGCGGGAGCGAGTGACCCTGCCACAGTACTGCGGGCCGCCCAGATCCGGTTCGGCCGCCGAGTCGCAGTCGCCACGACCGTCCTGCTGGGTCTGATCCTGGCCACGAGCAGCGTGTACCGCTCCCCCGACCTGCAGCAGGAGTTTCCTGCGGACTACAGTTACCTGTACGGTCCGGACCGTCCGTTTGCCCCCAGCCTCGCGAGCACGGTCACCGGGGGGCCCTACGATGAACGGGTGTTGAGTGGCTCGGAGTCCTGTGGCTCGGCCGGCTGCCACGAGGAGATTGCCCGCGAGTGGTCTGTCAGTGCACACAGGTGGTCTGCCATGGACGCGGCGTTCGTGCGTGTCCAGGACGTAATGGCGGAACAGAACGGTGCCGAGTCGACGCGATACTGCGGCGGGTGCCACGATCCGATTTCCTTGTTTTCCGGCGCGAAGAATGTGTTTGTCGACGATCTCACGAACCGGGTCGGTTTCGATGAAGGCGTGAGCTGCCTCGCCTGCCATTCGATCCAGGAAACCGACGTCCAGGGAAACGCGAACTACGTCATGGGCCTGCCAGACCGCTATATGTTCGAGTCCAAGGATGGCAGGCTGGCGAAGGCCGTGAGCGATTTCCTGATCCGCGCCTACCCGAAGCACCACGTCGAGACCCTGAGTCACCGCCTGTTCAAGAGTCCTGAGTTTTGCGCGGCCTGTCACAAGCAGTTCATCGACGAGGAGATCAACCAGGTAGGCTGGGTGCAGTTGCAGAATCAATATGACAACTGGCGGAAAAGCAGGTGGAACGAACCAGGCGACCCGACCAGGACTATCGAGTGTCGCGAGTGCCATATGCCCCTGACTGACTCGGCCGATCCTGCCAGGGGGGACGACGCAGACTACAACCGGACGCCGGCCGACGGAAAGCACCGTAGCCACCGTTTCCTTGCAGCGAACCAGTTCATGCCGCTCGCGCTTGGCCTGGAAGGCGCCGAAGAACAGGCGGCGCTGACCGAGAAGTGGCTGCGCGGCGAAATCGACGTGCCCGAGATCGCGCACAAGTGGAAAGAGGGACCCGCCATCCCCATCGAGATCATCGCTCCGGGCAGCGTGTTGCCGGGTGACGAGGTCCCGATCCGCCTGGCGATCACGAACAACAAGGTCGGGCACGACTTCCCTACCGGACCATTGGACATCATCCAGGCGTGGGTCGAGCTGGTGGTCACGGACCAGGACGGCAACGTCGTGTTCGAGAGCGGGCAGCGGGACGAACGCCACTTCGTCGAGCCCGGCTCGTTCATGTTCAAGGCGGAACCCGTGGATCAGTTTGGCAACCTCATCGATCGCCACAATCTGTGGGAAATGGTAGGCGTGCGGTATCGGCGCTCCCTGTTCCCCGGATTCTCCGACGTCGCGGAGTTCTCGTTCATGTGCCCGGGCGGGCCGCTGACGGATGCGGCCGTTGCCGAGGGAGGCGTCCGAGCTCCGATCGACGGCTCCGCGGTGGACCAGGAATTTGCCGTGGCGGCCTCCGACGGAGTACGGGAGCTGAAGGTGAGTGCCCGGCTGATGTATCGGAAAGCGGATCAGTTTCTGCTGAATTTCCTGTTCGGCCCAGAGTCGGGTGTCACGTCGCCGGTGACGGTCATGTCCGAGAGCGAGGTGAGAATCCGAGTCGGCCCGGCCACATAAGTGCCACGGCTCCAGCGCACCCTATCGAAACGCCAGCGTCGCGTCGGGCTGACGATCGGCGCCTTCGCTCTGCTGGCCGTCGGTGCGGGCATCGTCCTGGTGTGGGTTGCGAGACCCGATTCTGCCTATACGCCCGGCGAACAGATCCACGGACTCACGGCGACCCTCGCGCGCGACCTCCCCACCGATCCGCCCGCGGTGTCGTTCACCGACGTCATCGATGAGTCAGGGATCGAGTTTCTCCATTTCCCGGGGCGCAGGACGGGTCAGCTGCCCGAGGACATGGGCTCGGGTGCCGGGTGGGCGGATTACGACAACGATGGGTGGCTGGACCTGATGCTCGTCAACATCGCCGGCCCGTCGCGCCTGTATCGGAATCTCGGGAACGGATCGTTTGCCGACGTGACGGAGAAGGCGGGCCTGCACCACGCGACGATCGGCATGGGGGTCGCCTGGGCCGACTACGACGGTGACGGCTGGATGGATCTGTTTCTGTCGGCTTACGGACGGAATGTGCTGTATCGGAATCGCGGAGACGGCACGTTCGACGACGTCACGGAGCAGACGGGGATAGGCGGCGCAGGGTTCTGGGCGGGTGCCTCGTGGAACGACTACGACCGGGACGGAGACCTCGATCTCTACGTAACCGGCTACGTTCAGTACGAGCCGAATCTGGGCGACGGAGGGATGGCGCGGCAGTACGACGTGGAAATCCCTCCGAGCCTGAACCCTTCCTCCTTTCGGCCCCACCCCAACGCGTTGTGGCGCAACGAGGGAGACGGGACGTTCGTGGACGTGGCCGAGGCCGCGGGCGTTCGCGGGGAGGGCCGCAGCCTGGGAGCGGCTTGGGCCGACTTCGACGAGGATGGGTGGTCGGACCTGTATGTCGCCAATGACGTGTCCGACAATGTGCTGTATCGGAATCTGGGAGATGGGACGTTCGTCGACGTCAGTCATCGCGCGGCCGTCGCCGATTACCGCGGTGCCATGGGGATGGCGCTCGGCGACTGGGACAACGACGGGGACCTGGATCTGTTCATCACGCACTGGATCGCCCAGGAGAATGCACTGTTCAGCAGTCTCGGTGCCGATCTTGTGTCGGTTCCGGGCACCCCGCGGCAGCTGCGCTTCGTGGACGAGGCCGACCGCGTCGGACTCGGACAGATCGCTCTCGACTACGTCGGCTGGGGCACGACGTTCTTCGACTACGATCACGATGGCCTGCTGGATCTATTTGTCGCGAACGGCAGCACGCTCCAGAAGAGGTCAGACCCGGATCTCCTGGTCCCGATGCGAGACCAGCTATTCTGGAACCAGGGTCGGCGAGAAGGATTCTTCGACGTATCGAGTGTCGCCGGCGCCCACTTCAGCGGCGAGGCCGTGGGACGCGGAGCGGCGTTTGGAGACTACGATCGGGACGGTGACATCGACATCGTCGTCGTGAACCACGGCGGCCGACCTGCCCTGCTGCGAAACGACGGTGGCGATCGAAGGTCCTGGATACAGATCCGCCTGGTTGGAACCGGGGGCAACCGATCCGCGATCGGAGCAAAACTGCGCGCCGTTGCTGACGGAATCGTGCAGACCCGGCTGGTGGGATCGCAACCTTCCTACCTGTCGCACAATAGCCTCATGGTGCACTTCGGACTCGGTGACGCCCGCCAGCTCGATTCGCTCGAGATTGTGTGGCCCGGAGGCGGCCGGGACTCG
>JAOTWC010000109.1 GCA_029863105.1 Gemmatimonadota bacterium
GGCACCCTATTGTGGCTGGGCCTGACCGCACTGCTTGGGGATCGGAGCCTGGATGCGGGGCAGCACCTGGATCGGGTGCTTGGATCGAACCCCGGGAGTATCCCGGCCACGTACCTGCGAGGGTTCGCAAGCTGGAAGAGCGGACGGCTGGCCGACGCCGAGCGCGCCTTCCGAAGGGCCCGGGAGTTGGCGGCTTCCGCGGGCGGGGGCGAAGGCCTGCTCGAAGGAGATACGCGTACCGCGCGGCCCTTGTTCGCGGGGGCATTGAGCTGCCGCTGGCTGGAAGACCAATTGTCCTGGCTCGAGCACCCCGCCGCTGGCGACGGGATGACCGCTGCCGAACGCTATGGACTCCTGGAGGCAGAAATCCGACGGGTGCGCGAGCGCCTTCCGTGACGATCGCACATCCCCATAGGTTCCTGGTCTAAGGAACCAGCGCCTGGCCGTCCATACGCACGATCCACAGGCCGGAAGCGCCGTCCGATGCGTAGATCAGACCCTTGTACGGCTGAGCGCCCCAGGTATCTGTGGCATTTGGGGAAGTTCCTGAACCATCTTCCGTCATGTAGGAAGCTAGTTCACGCCCCTGCCGGTACAAATCACCGCGCAACTCCCCCGACACGTCGACGACCCGCAGCCCGGCCTGGTAGTAGCCGATAAACAGCTTGTCGTCCTCCGCCCAGATGTTGTGGGCTCCGGCCTCGGGGACGCGGTAGAACGCTACCTCGCGAGGCCGTTCGACGTCGCTGACGTCGATCGCGTGGACGTAGCCTCGCGGTCCGTTCGTACACTCCGCGCAACCAAAGATCTCATCGCTGGTAAACACGTAGTTGCCATAGCGAATCGCGTGATGGGTGTTGCCGTAGGCCTCGCCACTCAGTCGATAGCGGTACGCGAGCTGGGACACGAACTGCGGTTCCGTCGGCGTTCCACCCTTGATCCCGCTGCCGACGTCGAGTACCACCACTCCATCATTCCAATAGCTGAGATAGGCGAGGCCGTCCTGAATCATGACGTCGTGCAGGAATCTATCGGAGTTTTCCAGCTGCCATCGACCGACCTCCACCGGCGCCTCGGGCTCGCTGATGTCAATGATGTGGAGCGCCCGGGTCCCGTAGTGGACGGCGTACACCAGGTCACCGACGATCCACGTGTTGTGAACGCCGCCGGTCAGCCCTTCGCTGTAGTGAGACAGTCGCTTCGGATGCGCCGGTTCGGAGATATCGAGGACGGTGATCCCGTTGCGTCGATTCGCAGCGTGCTCGCTCGTAACGATTGCGATCGTCCGGGCCGCGTTGATCTTCACATCGTTCACACGACGCCCATCAAACGTAACCGAATCGACGATTGTCGGCGTCGAAGGATCCGTCACGTCCCACGCGTACATCAGGTTGCCGTCGTACGTACCGGTATACACGTAGTCACGGCCATCGAGGCCGGGAAACACCCACAAATCGGTCGTGGCCTGACCCTGCGGTGCCACGCCGTGCGCGATTCGCTGCATGCCCCTGCGCGGCGGTCGTGACGCGACCGAGAATTCCGTGTGTGCCCGCTTCGACCCGACCGTGGCGGTTATCCTGTAGCGTCCCGGTTCATTGGGGACGAACGCCGCCGTATGCGCACCCTCCGACTCGAACCACATGGCATCGAACGGCTGGCCGTCCAGGTTGGTCACCGACCAGGTCACAGGCGCATCAGACACGGCATCTCCGGCGTCATCCGCCACGCTCGCGGTGAACCGGACGACATCGCCCACCCGACCGGTCTTGGGCCCGGTCGCAAACCCGATGTCGACGACCGGGTTGGGCAGCACCGTCACATCTATCTGGCGCCGGGCGATTCCAGACTCGACCGACGCAACGGTGATTGTGGCATTTCCGGGCCGCAGGGCCTCCAGCACGCCGCCAGGCCACACCTCGACGATTTCGCGATCCGACGACGTCCACTCGAGCTCCGCGCCTTCCAGCTGGCGTCCCGATGCCACCGAGCGCGCGTCGATGTCGTACCTAACCCCTGCGTAGTAACGTGGGGGCAGCGATGCGAGCTCGATATCCGTCGGGAGCGCCTGCGTGACGACGATGACCGCGCCGCCCCATGTATCGGTGAAGCCGGTCGCACGGTCGTTCGGCAGCCGGACGCGAACGGCCACGTTGGTCCGACCAGGGGCGAATCCGACGACCACCCCGTTGTCCTTGTCATAGCCTGCTTCGGCGCCGCCGATGTAGACCCCCAGATACGCTTCGGGAACCGGAATTCCATTCGCATCCAGGGCCGTGAACGTCAGGGGAGCAGTCTGCCCGACCGCCACGACGACCGTATCCGAACTGGCTACCACGGATGCGACACGCGCATCGGGGTTATCAGACGCTTCCTGGGCTCCGAGCTCGCTTCCCATCCCCATCACACACGCGGCCAGCATCGCAATGCCGGCTTTCATCCGCACACTTTCCATCCGAAGCTCCGGTCGATATTCGTGAGACTCCCTCGAGCAGGCGCTTTTCCCCGTCGAAAAGGCAGGTGAAGCACACCGTACGTCAGTCCGAATCCATCTCGGCAAAGATGATCAAGTTGCCGCCCGGTTCCCGCACGACGATTTCCGTCGATCCGTAAAACGTCTTCCGGCGCGGCCGCACGATGTCTGCGCCCTCGAGCGCCACCTCGACACCATCGATGTCATCGATTTCGATGAACATCAGATTCCCGCCCAGTGGCAGGTCCGCCAGCGCTGGGAGGTCTTCCACCACGCTCGCCAATGTCTGGTACATGATCTCGACGCCGTCCTTCTGAAAGCCGGCAAATGCCAGTCCCCGTTCGCCGGGGACCTCCATCGTGCGCTGAAAGCCAAGACGATCCTCCCAAAACGGCAATGCGGGCTCGATGCTCTCGACTGTCAGGACGGGAGTCAGTTTCTTCATTTCGACCTCGTGCCCGCGATGAACCGTTGTCATCGCCACGACCGAAAGCCACGTCGCCACGGCCAATACCGGAGCTCGCACACTGCCTCCTGGCGTTCAGTTTCGATAGCGCCGCATCCGCTCAGACGGCGGATCCGTGACATTTCTTGTACTTCTTGCCGCTGCCGCAGGGACACGGATCGTTGCGGCCGACGTCCTCGTCGACCAGCCCACGGGACGCCGGCGACCCGATGACCGTTCCCACGGCAGGACCCGCAGATTCCCGTGCGCTAGCCGCCACACCGGTCGCACTGGCTTCCGGGCGGGTGGAAGCCCCCGCAACGGAGCCGGCGGCCGCCGCGGCACCGCGCACCCCCGTAGCTGGCGAGTCCGAGGGGCCGCTCATCCGCGTCACGCGCTGCGCACGCAGGGCGCGCGGCTGTTCGAGCTGTGCCCGGAATAACCTGTTTGACAACGTCCGCCGCAGATCGTCCATCAGATCCACGAACGCCTCGAACGCTTCCCTCTTGTACTCGATCAACGGGTCCCGCTGTCCGTAGGCCCGATAGCGGATCGAGTCACGAAGGTGATCGAGATCGTACAGGTGATCCTTCCACTTGCTGTCGATTACGGACAGCGCGATGAAGCTCAGGATCTGTTCCCATGCCTCGCCGAACGAGTCCAATTTGGCGTGGTAGGCCCCATGCACGAAGTCGAGTAACGCCCTCTCCAGCTCTTCGGTCGTCGCCCAGGGATAATCGACGGGCGCCATGTCTGACACATCGAGCAGCGTGGGAAGCAGGAAATAGTTGAGGAGGATCTTCTCTTTCAGTGCATCGAGATCCCAGTCGTCGGACAGGCTGCCGGCAGCAATGATCTTCCCGAAATCACTGCGCACAGACTCCTCGATCATCTCCCAGACCTCGCCTTTGAGGTCTTCCCCCCCCTCCAGCGCGAACAGGCGCAGGTCGTAGACGACCTCGCGTTGCTGATTCATCACGTCGTCGTACTCGAGCAGCCGTTTGCGCGCCTGGAAGTTCTGTAACTCGACGCGGCGCTGCGCTTTCTCGATGGCCTTGGTCATCCACGGGTGCGTGATGACCTCACCTTCCTCGGCACCCAGCTTGTCCATCACGCGCGCCACTCTGTCCGTGGCGAACAGCCGCATCAGGTCGTCCTCGAGTGACATGAAGAACCGGCTCGAGCCCGGATCTCCCTGGCGGCCCGACCGGCCTCTCAGCTGGCGATCGATACGACGGGACTCGTGACGCTCCGTTCCCAGGATCTGCAAGCCGCACGGTGGATCCGCGTAGCATCCAAGTGCCTTGACCTGCTCCTGGTCGAGATCAGCTCGTTCGTCTACCTGGCCAAACGCCGCGACGTTTGACTGGATACCACACACTCCGCATTTGACTATGCCGGCACCCAGTTTGATGTCCGTGCCCCGCCCGGCCATGTTCGTGGCAATCGTGATCGCGCCTGGCTGACCCGCCTGCGCTACGATGTCGGCCTCGCGTTCGTGCTGTTTCGCGTTCAGGACCTCATGGTCCAGACCGCGACGTTTCAGCATTCGAGCCACAGTCTCCGACACGTCAACGCTCGTCGTGCCCACGAGAATGGGCAGTCCACGGGTGTGCAGCCGCTCAATTTCTTCGAGAAGCGCCGCATACTTCTCGCGCTTCGTGCGGTACAGCAGGTCGTCGTCATCGAGTCGCCGGATGGGACGATTCGTCGGGATCACGACCACTGCCAGACCGTAGATTTCGTGAAACTCCGATTCTTCCGTCTCTGCCGTACCCGTCATACCGGAGAGCTTGTCATACATTCGGAAGTAATTCTGGATCGTGATCGTGGCGAGCGTCTGGGTCTCGCCACGCACGCTCACGTTTTCCTTCGCCTCGACCGCCTGGTGCAGACCATCGCTCCAGCGGCGACCAGTCATCTTGCGCCCGGTGAATTCGTCGACGATCAGGACCTCGCCGCCCTCAACAACATACTCCACGTCACGCTCGTACAGCGCATGGGCCTTTACGAGCTGGTGGATGATGTGAATCCGCTCGGACTTCTCTGCGTACTCCCGCTCCAGATCCTGAATGCGCTCCCGCTTTTCGTCGGCCGACAGCGCCTCAGCATCTTCGATCTTCTTGACGGCCTCTGAGATGTCGGGAACGATGAATGCATCTGGATCCCCCGGGCTGAGAACGTCCAGACCCTGGTCGCTCAGTTGGATCGTGTGTCCCTTCTCATCGGTCGTATAAAGAAGCTCCTCGTCCACCTCGGCGAGCGCCTTGTCCCTGAGCAGGGCGCCCTCGGTTCTCAGCAGCAGCTGCTTGACGCCGGTCTCGTTCAACAGCTTGCTCAGCCGCTTGTTCTTCGGTCCGCCCCGCTGCGCGGCCAGCAGGTACTTGCCGACCTCGAATTCGCCGGTGTCCTCGTCTCCTTCTTCCAGCTTCCGCCAGCCCGCCTCGGCTGCTGCCACCAGGTCGTTGACTTTGTCCCGCTGCTTGCGCACGAGAGACGCCACCTGCGCGTTGAACTTCTTGTAGACCTGCTGATCGTCCGCCTTGCCGACCGGGCCGCTGATAATCAGGGGCGTGCGCGCTTCGTCGATGAGCACGGAATCGACTTCGTCGATGATTGCGTACGTGTGGGCCGGTTGGACTCGATCTTCGAGGCGCACGACCATGTTGTCGCGCAGGTAGTCGAAACCGAACTCGTTGTTGGTGCCGTACGTGATGTCGCAGGCATAGGCGGCCCGGCGTTCCGGCGATCCGGGTTGCGTGTCATCCAGACAACCGACGG
>JAOTWC010000357.1 GCA_029863105.1 Gemmatimonadota bacterium
GAGCGCCGTCGTCCGACACGGCGACGGCACCGGCGGACACGAGCTCGCCGATTTCCGTCATCTGGACGCCCTTCTGCTGGATCGTCGCCGCGCCGATCGGGAATACGCGCGCACCGGCGGCGGCCTCGCCGGCCGCCTTCACGAACCCGACGGCGGCCGGATCGTCGATCGGCGGGTCCGTGTTCGGCATCGTCCAGACGGTCGTGAATCCGCCTGCCACCGCTGCGTGCGCGCCCGTCGCGATCGTCTCCTTGTGCTCCCCGCCCGGTTCACGGAAATGGACATGCAGATCGATCAGTCCCGGCGCCACGACCAGCCCCGACGCATCGATCGACTCGGCATCGGCCGGCGCCTCGAGGCCCGCGGCCATCTCGACAATCCGGCCGTCCTCGACGATCAGGTCAGCCGGCCCGTCCTGCTTCTGGGACGGATCGATGACCCGGCCGCCGTGAATCCACACGCGCGCGCTCACGGCAAACCCTGCTTCGCATTCTCGGCGAGCTCCGGTCGCCCACCCGCCAACAGGTACAGAACCGCCATCCGCACCGCGACTCCATTCGTGACCTGCGGAAGGATTACGGACTGCGGCCCGTCCGCGACGTCGGAATCGATCTCCACGCCCCGGTTCATTGGGCCGGGGTGCAGCACGATGGTCTCCCGCGGCGCTCGTTCGAGCCGCGCCCTGGAGACGCCGAACACGCGATTATACTCGCGCAGCGAGGGCACGAAGCCGGCATCCATGCGTTCCAGCTGCAGCCTCAGGACATTCAGGCTATCGGCCCATTCGATCGCGTCTTCGATGTGCGGAAACACGGTCACGCCCAGAGCCTCGATTCCGAGTGGGAGCAAACTGCGGGGCCCGCACACAGCGACCTCGGCGCCCATCGCCCGCAGGCCGAAGATGTTCGAGCGGGCTACGCGGGAATGCACGATGTCTCCGACGATACACACCTTGAGCCCCTCGATCCTGCCGAACCGATCCCGCAGCGTGAGCATGTCGAGCAGCGCCTGCGTCGGGTGCTCGTGCCGACCGTCGCCGCCGTTGATCACGTTGGAGGGAATCCGATCGGCGAGAAACTGGGCGGCGCCCGACGAACCGTGGCGGATGACGACCATGTCAATTCTCATCGCCTCGAGATTGCGCGCCGTATCCACGAGCGTCTCACCTTTCACGACCGACGAACCGCTGGAACTGATGTTCACCGTGTCCGCGCCCAACCGCTTTTCGGCGAATTCAAACGAGATTCTCGTACGGGTGGATGGTTCGAAGAACAGGTTGACGATCGTCTTGCCGCGCAGGACGGGCACCTTCTTTATCGCCCGCTCGCTGATTTCCTTGAACGGTTCAGCGGTGTCGAGAATCGCTCGGACCGTCTCGCCGGCCATGCCTTCGAGGCCGATAAGGTCCTTCCCGAGTCCCGGCACACCCGCCTCTCTCATTCGGTGCCCGTCTCATCGGTACCGACGACGCGAACGCACATCTCGCCGTCCTGTTCCGGCACACGAACCTCCACGTGCTCGCCCTCCCCCACCGTTTGGGCCAGGCCTGCGTAGTCCGCCTGGATCGGCAACTCGCGCCCGCCACGATCAACCAGGACACAGAGTTCTATGCGGCTGGGTCTGCCGAAGTCCGCGATCTCGTTGAGAGCCGCGCGGATCGTTCGACCCGTGTACAGCACGTCGTCCACGATGACGACCCTGCGACCGGTCACGTCCACGGAGATTTCCGTCGTCCCGATCTGCGGCATCGAACCGATCTGCGCAAAATCGTCCCTGTACAGGGTGATATCGAGAGATCCCGTGCTTACCGGGTGGCCGG
This sequence comes from Gemmatimonadota bacterium, assembly GCA_029863105.1. Classification (GTDB taxonomy): domain Bacteria; phylum Gemmatimonadota; class Gemmatimonadetes; order Palauibacterales; family Palauibacteraceae; genus JARFPW01. The sequence goes on from JAOTWC010000357.1 coordinate 1,820, forward strand.
TACGCTCCGCGACCAGCCCGGCGAGCCGTTCAGCCAATTCCACACCGCGTCGCCGAATGCCGACGAGTATCAAGTCGGCGACGGTCCCACCTGAGACGATGGCGTCCGCCAGCCGACCCAGTGTCTCATCGACACCGGTCGCGTCCAGCAGGACGTGCGGCTCCGTCTCTCGGGTCATTCAGGCGTCCTTGCTCGGCGAGCGTCGGGATCGGGCGAACGGCTTCGAGGCTGGCGGAGTATACGATTGCCACAAGCGCCGATCAACGGGCCGATCGGGGATGCCGAGCCGAGTCCCGGGTGGGCGTCCGGCTTGTCAAACGGACGCGCACGGACCTAGCTTTTTCCGCTCCAAAGACTGGAATCACCTGAACTTCAGACGATCGGACACGCGATGATGGTCCAGGCGACGGCCGTCCTGCTCGCTCTCGCAACATCCGTGGTGCCGATCGCCACGGCCCCCGCGCCGGCCGGGCAGGCGCAGACGGAGGCCCCTGCAGTCGTGCGGGCACCGGCCATCGCATTGATCGGGACGGGGACCGACATCGGGATCACGCTGGCCGATGGGCGGCCCGCTACACCGTTCCGGCTCGTGACGGCGGATGG
>JAOTWC010000358.1 GCA_029863105.1 Gemmatimonadota bacterium
CCCGGGAATGGCTACGCGAAGCATCGCCGGGGCTGATCCTCCCCAGGTGAGCGTCAGCGAGTCCGCCTCTGCTCGAGCCCGCAGCAGGGCCAGCGAGGGGATCTCACGCTGCGTGATCGGAAGGCCTTCCGCGCTGATGATCATCCAGCGCCGGTCGCCCTGCACCCCAAACCGGTCCAGCTGCAGCGAGTTGCACCTCTGGCCGGCCGCCGACTTCAGCGGGTAGCGGAACAGAGCGGCGACCCGGAGCACGATAGGATCAGAAGGGCTTGGCGTGGCCCATGAAGCCTGCCGCCAGCACCAGCGCCGCCGTAACAAACCAGACGAGCTTGGACAGCTCCGGTTTGCGGTACGGAACCATGAACAGGGTACCGATCCCGAACCAGATGACCAGCTTGGCCCAGACCCAGTTCGGCATTCCCGTGGCCATCAGGTCGAGTCGCGCGAGCATGCCGAACCCGGCGACGAGGATCAACACGCTTCCGAGTCCATGGCTGGCCGCGGCCACGGCTCGCCCTCCGCTGGTGTGCTTGGTGCCGCCGCTCATCGCGTGCAGCGTGACGCCTCCGATCGCCAGGACCAGCAGAGCGACCCCCAGGATGTGCAGGTACCAGTATAGATCAGCAGACATGAATGATTCAGTCCTCCGGTTGGTGTTCGAGTGCTACGGAATTGATGCAATATCTGAGACCGGTCGGGGGAGGGCCGTCGGGGAACACGTGGCCGAGATGGGCATCGCACCCCCCGCAGGTGACCTCGGTCCGCACCATCCCATGGCTCCGGTCCTCGTGCTCCACGATCGCGCCCGGGGCAGCCGCCTCGAAGAAGCTCGGCCATCCCGAGCCCGACTCGTACTTGGCGGTCGACCGGAACAGCTCCGCGCCGCAGCACGCACACCGATACGTGCCGGGTCGCGTGATGCCGCACAGGGAGCCGCTGAACGGTGCCTCGGTGCCCTTTTGCCTTGTCACACGGTAGACCTCCGGCCTGAGAAGGTCCCGCCACTCCGCATCTGATCGTGTCGTGCGATCGGACATCAGCGCCTCCAGGTTGGCCTCGGAACTGCGCCGCAACGTACGTTGCATGGTTCCCGTCGCATACGGTACGGCGCACGCCGCTGCTCGATCAAGGAGGAGACATGAGCGGACCATTCTACATTTCCCACGGCGAGATCACTCGCGTGGATGGACTGCACCGGCGTGCACGGATCGCCGCCGGAACCGAGTTCAGCATGGGCGTCCACGGGCCCATAAAGGAGCACTACCGGCTCGATACGAAAGATCTCCCTCTCCCCGTCGATTACATCGTGGCGGCCACCGGCGGCTGAATGCTGGGAACCCTGCTAGGCGTGCTGGAGGCACGCGAGGTGAAGCTCGAGCCCGGCGCCGTCCGCGCGGACGTGGAGGGCGTCAATGAAATCCGCGATCGACTTCCGGTGCTGACGAAGATCCATGTCCATTACACGCTGAGGATTCCGGCCGACGCAAGGGAAGCGGTGGACAAGGCACTCGCCCGTCACCAGAGCAAGTGTCCGACGGCGAGCACGTTGAGCGGAGCGGTGGAGGTGGACTGGACGGCTGACATTACCGACACCTGACCACAGCCGCTCGGGTCAGCGGGCCGATCGCTCGCGCAGCACGAAGCGCACGCCCATGAACAGCAGCACGACCGAGAAGATGATGCGCAGGGTCTGACCGGGCAGGGCGAGCGCTGCGGCCCCTCCCGCCCAGGCACCGGCGAACGTGCCCACCAGAATCGGAGGGAGTAGGCGACCTCGCACCTGTCCGATACGTGCGTGCGCCAGCGCTCCCGCTCCGCTCGATGGAAGAATGACCGCCAGCGACGTTCCCTGCGCGAGCTGCTGCGGGAATCCCGTAATCAGTACGAGGCCCGGAACGAGGACGGAGCCGCCGCCCACGCCCAGCAGACCTGAGATGACGCCGCTGGCCGCTCCCAGCACCAGCATGACCGGCATGCCGCCCCCCAGCAGGAAGTCTCCGCCGCCGAGAACGTCCCGGAACGGTAGAATCAGAGCAACGACGATGACGAACAGGCCAAAGATCCTGCGCAGGCGTGCGGCGGAAACGCGCGGAGAAAAGCGTGCGGCAACAATCGTCGCGGGCAGCGCGACGATCGTGATCTGCAGCGCGGCGGCCACATCGATCGCCTCGCCGCGCCCGTAAACGACCACGCCCACGAGCGCCGTAATTGCAACGGCGACGATTCCGGTTCCATGGGCCGAGTGTTGATCGAATCCCGCCCAGGCCGTGAGCATCGGGATCAGCACGATTCCGCCGCCGATCCCGAGCAGCCCGCCCACCAGCCCGGCCATGACACCGCACATGAGAAGGACGCCCGGTCCGCCGAATGAACCGGTCGTCTCTGCGTCGCGCATCGAGATGCGTGCGGTCCCTTACAGCC
>JAOTWC010000359.1 GCA_029863105.1 Gemmatimonadota bacterium
GAGGTCGACCATCAGGGTCGTGTCCGCAGCCATCGCGTACAGCCCGTCGGGAGTTCGATATTCCCGGGGACCGGCACCTGCGCGACCGATCGCCTCGGCCTGGGCGAGGTCTTCCGAGACCCGCAACAACTGTCCTTCCAGTCCGTCGGCGATGAGCAACGTGCCATCGGATAGCGATCGAAGACCCGCGATGTCGCTGAACGGTTCCGCCGATTCGGCCCGTGGCTCGCCGAGCGTAACCGTCTGCTGAGCCGCGATGGGTCCGGCCAGAACCGCCGAAACCAGAAATATCGTGACCGCCCCGACCGGTCCTGCCGTCGTCGCACGTCTGCTTCCTCGCATCGTCATCCTCGCAGTTGTCCCTGGTGTGGAGTGTGAGCCACTCAATGGACGCACGGGACAACCCCGGGGTTGCCTGCGCCGGAACGGCGGCACGTGCAGGCAGTGGCCCGCCGGATTTCAAGTTACTGCCGGCAGCCGCCCGCATCACAGCGATCGCACCCGCCGCACGACGGCACGGGTTCTCCGAACCAGCGCGAGATGGCGGCCCTGCGACAGTACGGCTCGCGGACATACGCGAGCATCGCAGCCAGGCGGGAGCGTGCCGCGTGGCGAGAAGATCTTTGGAGCTCACGGATTCGTTTCCGGTGCAGCACCAGGTCGCGACTGCCCGTGACCAGAAGACAGCGGGCGAGCCGCCCGTCGCGTCCTGCCCTGCCGGCCTCCTGGACATAGGTTTCGAGCGCCCCGGGAACCCCCAGATGCGCCACCAGACGGACGCTCGGATGATCGATACCCATCCCGAACGCGCAGGTCGCCACGACAACCCCGCGAGGCGCAGACAGGAACCTCGCCTGCACGCCGGCACGTCGGACGGCGGACAGGCCTGCGTGGTACGCCTCGGCTTGCTGACCGGTCCGGCGCAAGGCCGCCGCAACCGCCGTCGTGAGCGCACGTGTCTGGACGTACACGAGGGCGGCACCGTCGCCCCTGTACCGGACGGCTCGCGACACGTGCTCGAAGGCGCAGGTTTCCTGCTGACTTTGGACGACTTCCCAGAACAGGCCGGGCCGGTCCACGGACCGGAGGATCTGCGCCGGGCGGTACAGTCCCAGTCGCTGAACGATCTCGAGTCTGGTGGCCGGGGTCGCCGTAGCCGTGAAAGCGGCGACGGGGGGTCGGCCCACCAGGCTGGCGAACTTGCCGATGCCGAGATAGTCAGGCCGGAAATCGTGCCCCCACTCGCTGACGCAGTGCGCCTCGTCCACCACGACGAGCGACAGTCGGCTGCGGCGTGCCAGGCCGAGGAACGACGACGACGCCAACCTCTCGGGCGCGGCGTACACGAGGGACGGCCCTCGCCCGGTCAGGTACTCCTCCGCCCGCCTGCGATCAGAGTTTGAGCTGGCGGACGTAACGGATGCGGCCCGAATGCCGCGTGCCTGAAGGGCGGACACCTGATCCTGGATGAGCGCGATCAAGGGTGAGATGATCAGCGAGGGCCCCGGAGCGAGGAGCGCCGGAATCTGGTAGCAGATGGACTTTCCCGCGCCCGTCGGCAGCACGGCGAGCACGTCCCGCCCCGAGGTCACCGCCCTTACCACGTCGGCCTGCCCGTCGCGAAAGTCGGCGTGGCCGAATCTCGTGCGGAGTACATGCGAGGCCCGCTCGGTCAATTGATCCATGCGGAAGTCTGCCGGTTTTCCTCAACGGAGAATCACGGTCTGAGGAGCGTTGACGACGGGTTGACGGAGCCCACGACCCTCCAACTCGAACCCGCACGGAGGGGACCGTGAAAGCTCGGATCACGCGCGACGTCACGCTGAACGTACTTACCGGAGCAATCGCGCTGGCCGCGGTCGGCAGTCTGGCGAACGACAGGCTCCGGCCCATGCTGGCGGAGCGGGGCCGCCTGGATCCGGGGGAGGCGGTCGAGACCCCGATATTACTGCGCCGGATCATGCGCAGCGATACCGTGGGCGTCATCGGTGCAGACCCGACGCTCGTGGTAGTGTTTCAGTCCACATGCGACGTCTGCGAACGGCTGTCGCCCACCTGGCAGGGCCTCGCGACTGCCGTGGGCACGCGACCGATAGCTGTTGCCCTGGAGGCAGACAGCACGGCTGTGTCGTGGCTGGCAGCGAACCTACCGTCAGCCGTGGGCGTTTCACCGCTCGACCTGTCGGCCTTTCTCGATCGATTCCGAATCCGCGCGGTTCCAACCACGATTCTGCTGGCCGCCGGTCGCCTGCAGATGATCCGGCTCGGCCCCCTGCAGTCGGACGACATCGCCCGGATTCACCGGGCGTTCGGAACGGCTGAAGCCAGGCCGCGTCTGAACACCATCTATCCCTGACACGGAGGACCCCATGCGACCCATGTTCCTCGCACTCGCGACTCTCCTTGCCCTGCTTGGAGGC
>JAOTWC010000035.1 GCA_029863105.1 Gemmatimonadota bacterium
CGGAGAACCTGCTCGAATTGCTGTTGCTTATCGACGCCGCAAAGCGAGCGTCGGCGGCGCGAGTGACTGCTGTCGTGCCGTACTTCGGGTATTCGCGACAGGACCGGAAAGACCAGCCACGCGTGTCGATCGCCGCGAAGCTGATGGCGAATCTGATCGTGGCGGCGGGTGCCGACCGACTGATCACGATCGATTTTCATCAGCATCAGCTTCAAGGCTTTTTCGACATCCCGGTGGATCATCTTTATGCGGCACCGGCGTTCATGGGACACTATCGTGGCCGGAATTTAGAGCCCGTCGTCGTGGTCGCGACCGATGTCGGAGCCGCGAAAATGGCACGCGGCTATGCCAAGCGCCTGGGGGCGGGGTTCGCGATCGTCGACAAACGGCGTCCCGAGCCGAATCAGGCAGAGGTAGTCAACATCGTCGGCGACATAGAGGGGAAGAACTGCATTATCCCCGACGACATGGTCGATACGGCGGGAACGATGGTCAACGCGGTGCAGGCGCTTCGGGAGCGGGGTGCGAAGAAGATCTACTGTATTGCGACCCATGCATTGCTCTCCGGGCCCGCTGTCGAGCGACTGGCGGCGGCCAACGTAGAGGAAGTAACCGTCACGGATACGATTGCCATAGGCGAGGAAAAGCGCAGGCTTCTTCCAAGCCTCAAGGAGATCTCGGTGGCGAATCTCCTGGCGCGCGCGATCGAGAGTACGCACTACAACCGCTCCGTGAGCAAGCTGTTCGATTGAGCGCAGGCCTTTCGAGCCGGCCAGGGACGAGACAGGAACGAGGACGATGAGCAAACAGGTGACGTTTTCGGTGGAGAGACGCGAGGGTAAGGGCAAAGGCCCGGCACGCAGGGTGCGCCGGAGCGGTCGAGTGCCAGGAAACATATACGGTCACGGTGTCGAGGCGATCGCTGTGGACGCCGACGCGCGTGAGTTCGACGCTCTTGCGTCGCGCATCTCGGTCGAGAACACGCTGATCGATCTGATCGTTGGCGACGAGAAGCCGCGCCCGGTGCTGATCCGTGAGGTCCAGCGGCATCCGTTTCGCAGACAGGTGCTACATATCGACTTCTTCGCGATCAGGGCAGGCGAGAAGATCAACGTGTCTGTGCCGCTGCACCTGATCGGCACGCCTTCGGGTGTCCGCAACGCCGGCGGGGTGCTGCAGCAGAACCTCCACGAAATCGAGATTGAATGTCTCCCGAGTGAGATTCCCAGCTCGTTCGAAGCAGACGTCTCGGAGCTCGAGATCGGGGATGTAATTCACCTCTCGGACGTTGACACTGGTGGATTCCCGACGGAAGAGGCACCGGACACTACGATCTGCGTCGTCCAGCCGCCGCGCGTGGTCGTCGAAGAGGAAGAGGAGGCTGCGGACGAGCTCGGGGATGTGGACATGGAGCCCGAGGTCATCACGGCCCGTGGCGACGACTCCGCGGAGTCGGGCGAGGGGAACTGAGGCTCCGAGTCACGATCTGTCGTGAAGCTGCTACTCGCCCTGGGCAATCCGGGCGACCGATACCGGGACACCAGACACAATGCCGGTTGGTGGCTGGCTGACCATCTGGCGAGCAGGTGGGGACTGGGCCGCTTCCAACCTGCCGACCGGATGGCGACTGTCGAGGGTCGCGTTCGCACCGAACAGGTACTGATCGTGAAGCCGCTTACGTTCATGAACTTGAGCGGCCGGGCGATGGCCGACATCCTGCGCCGAAGGCCGGTAGAGCCGGACGCGGACATGCTCGTGCTGGTTGACGACGTCTCGCTGCCGCCAGGGGGCTTCCGGCTTCGGGCTAAGGGTTCAGCGGGCGGTCACAACGGGCTCGCTTCCGTTGAGTCCGCTCTCGACTCGCAAGCGTATGCGAGGCTGCGAATCGGAGTCGGCGGTCCCCCGTCCAGCGAAGTCGATCTCGCGGAGTGGGTACTGGCGGCGCCTCGTGACGACGAGGAGCATCGGATCCTCGAGCGTTACGATCGAATGGCCGAAGCGGTGGAATGGTGGATTGCGGAGGGGATTGAATCCGCGATGAACGAGTTCAACTGACGACGCAACAACACGGGAAAACTGAGACAGGAGCAAGCTGCGCGTGGAACAATGGATGACATCGGCCCTCTGGCTGGGCCTCGGCGGCCTCTTTCTCGCCTTGCTGCTCTTCGCCTATGTGCGCAGACAGCCGGTCGGGTCAGAGATCATGGCAGAGCTGGCGGATGCGATCCAGGATGGAGCCATGGCGTTTCTCCGGCGGGAGTATTCGGTCCTCCTGCCATTCGTACTCATCGTCGCAGCCCTTCTGTACTGGCTCATCGCGCCCCGGACGGCCTACGCCTATCTGTTCGGTGCAGCCTGTTCCTTGGCGGCGGGATTCATCGGCATGCGAGCGGCGACCCTGGCGAACGTGCGGACCACAGAGGCCGCCCGGACAGAAGGACAGGGCAAGGCGCTGCGGATCGCGTTCAGCGGTGGTGCCGTAATGGGGCTGGCGGTCGCCAGCCTGGGGCTGGCCGGACTTGGTGCCGTTACGCTGATTTACCGACCCGAGCTTGTCGGCGGCCGCCAGTTTGGTGAGATCATTTCCGGGTTCGCCATGGGCGCATCGACGATCGCTCTGTTCGCGCGAATCGGCGGGGGGATCTTCACGAAGGCGGCCGATGTCGGGGCAGATCTCGTGGGGAAGGTAGAGGCCGGAATCCCCGAGGACGATCCAAGAAATCCTGCGACGATCGCGGACAATGTAGGCGACAATGTGGGAGATGTGGCGGGTATGGGCGCCGACATTTTCGAGTCCTATGTCGGCTCCATCGTAGCCACGGTCGTACTCGGCGCCACGGTCGCGGCCATCATGCCGGAGAAGCGCCTGGCGGCTGTCGCGCTGCCGGTCCTGTTCGCCATGGTGGGATTGGTAGCGAGCGTGATGGGCGTGTTGTCGATTCGCGTGCTCGAGAAGATGGATCCGGCTGCTGCGCTGCGGAACACGACGTTTGTGGGCGCGATCCTGTTCTGGATCGGTGCGTGGTTCGTCACGCTGAGGCTGGACGTGTTTGCGGGCTCGGATGCTCAGTTGTGGACGCTCATTGACCCCGCGGCGGGCCCGTTCTGGGCCATGCTGTTCGGCTCCCTGGGCGGGATCGTGATCGGATTGGCGACCGAGTACTACACGGCGGGAAAGCCCGTCCGGAACATAGCGCGGGCCTCCGAGACCGGCGCCGCCACCAATATCATCACGGGACTCGCCGTGGGTATGGAATCGGTGGCGGTCCCGCTGTTGTTCATCTGCCTGACGATCTATCTCGCGCATGGGTTCGCAGGCCTGTACGGCATCGGCGTCGCCGCCGTCGGGATGCTGGCCACCGTGGGAGTCACGATGTCCGTGGATGCGTACGGACCGATCGCCGACAATGCGGGTGGGATCAGCGAGATGAGCGGACTTGGGCCGGACGTGCGAAAGATCACAGACGGGTTGGATGCGCTGGGAAACACGACGGCGGCCATCGGAAAGGGCTTTGCGATCGGATCCGCGGCTCTGACGGCCCTGGCCCTGTTTTCCGCGTACACGAACGCCGTCGGTCTTACGGAAACGGGTATCAACATCGTCGATCCGATCGTCGTCATCGGGCTGTTCATCGGCGGGATCACTCCATTCTTCATCGCGGCGCTCACGATGACCGCCGTCGGTCGGGCGGCGGCCGGCATGGTTGCCGAGGTGCGGCGTCAATTTCGCGAAATACCTGGTCTGATGGACGGTACGGGCAAGCCCGATTCCGCCCGGTGCATCGACATCTCGACGCGGGCCGCACTGCGGGAGATGGTCGTTCCCGGTCTCGTCGCGATTGTGGTTCCCGTTGTGGTCGGTCGTTTTCTGGGCGTGGCTGCGCTCGGAGGCGTACTGGCAGGGGCGACGCTGAGCGGCGTCCTGCTCGCCTTGTTCATGGCCAATGCCGGCGGAGCGTGGGACAACGCGAAGAAATACATCGAAGGTGGAGCACACGGAGGTAAGGGATCTGAGCCGCACAAGGCGGCCGTCGTAGGTGACACCGTGGGCGATCCGTTCAAGGACACGTCCGGACCCTCGATGAATATCGTGATAAAGTTGATCAGCGTCGTATCTCTCGTCCTGGCGCCGTGGTTCGTCGCGGTACATCAGGACGGCGAGACAGTGGCGACGATCACCCGAGCCATCGAGTCGTGGCTGCCGTTCCTGAGCTGATGTTCGGTGGGACTCTGCTTGTTCAGGGTGGAGTCCTGCGGTAGGTTCGCTTCGCTCCGGAAGCCTGTGTGATGGCCCGGAATCAAAATGCTCCTGCTCCGGAGGTTGCTCCGGAGCCGCATCAGACCGAAGGAGACACAATGCGCGACTACGAAGTCGTCTACATCTTCAGATCTTCTCTGAGCATCGAAGACATCGAAGCTCGGGTGCTCAGCTACCATGAGAAGATTCTCGCCGGGGCCGACGCCGAGATCACTGCGGTCGTCCACTGGGGAAAGCGCGAACTGGCGTACCCCATCGAGAACGACAAGAACGGCTACTACGTCGTGGCCCAGTTCACGGCCAGCCCAGAAGTCTTGCCGGGATTCGAAAGGGCGCTGAAGCTGGATGACGACCTGTTGAGGCATCTCGTCGTGATCTCGGAAGGCGAGCTTCCGACTCCGCCCCCGGAGAGGGACGAGCCCGAGCGCAAGCGTGCCGGATCGGACGACGATGAAGTCCGCCCGAGACGAGTACATGCCTCCAGCGACGATGACGATGACGACGATGATGATGACGACGACGTAGAAGAGGAGGCCTAGAACTATGGGGTTTCAGAAAGTCTGTCGGTTCTGTGAGCAGGGCGCCCGGAAAATTGACTACAAGGACGCGGCCACACTGGAGCGATTCCTCACCGATCGCGGTAAGATTCTTCCGCGTCGGGCGACGGGAAGCTGTGCTCGGCACCAGCGCCAGTTGAGCACTGCGATCAAGCGGGCACGGCTCCTGGCGCTCGTGCCCTACATCGAGGGCTACTACGACTGAGTCCGGCCGTGTCCGACCGGTCGCGGTCTGCTCCAGAGCGGAACCGTGGTGTCGCTAGTCAGACTCGGCGTGTTGGCGCTGGCTCTTTCCGTTTCTCCGGTCAGCCCGGCGCTGCTCGTGCTGATACCCCTTGGGCTGATGCTCGTCGCATTGAGGTCCAACGGTGCGTCGGGGCTCGTGACGGGCGTGGTTCTTCTCCTCCTGGCGTTCGGGTCCGGAATCGTGTCCACGGACCCCGACTGGTTCGCCCAGCGGGCATGGGGATTGCTGCTCGGCGGCGGATTCATCACGGCGACCCTTCTGATGCGCCAATCAGGACTTCTCGATCGTTCGTTCGGGGCTGTTGCCGTCGCAGGTGTCGCTGTGATCGCGGCAGGTCTGCTGCGTCCCGAGGTGGTCGCGGGGCTCGATTCGTGGATGTCGGAGCGAGTTCAGCTCGCCTCCGTCGTGCTGATCCAGTGGGTGACCACGGCGAACACTCAGCCCGAAGTGGCAGAATCCTTGACCGTCGCGATTCTCAGATGGGCGGAGATTCAGGAACAGATCTACCCAGCCTTGCTCGCGCTGGCCTCGCTGCCCGCGCTGGCCATAGGGTGGTATCTTCTTGGCCGTCTGACGGGCCGCCCGGAAGAGCCGGCGCCGATCCGAGCGTTTCGGTTCAGCGACCACCTCGTGTGGATGTTCGCAATCGGCCTGGCGCTGTTCGCCCTGCCGTTGGGCGCCGCAGCGTCACGAATCGGCGGCAACGCAGCCCTGTTCATGGTCGCGCTTTATGTTGTGCGCGGCGGCGCAATTGCGCTCTGGGCTGTCGGGGCGGCCGGCGCGTCGATTCTGACGTGGTCGTTGCTCGCGATTGCCGGATTGCTTCTGTATCCAGTGGCGCTTGGTGCCATGTTCGCGGTCGGCATGGGAGACACATGGCTTGACGTGAGGGGGCGGTCGGGGCGATTCAATTCGCCGTCGACCGGTGATCGATAACCGTTCGCTTGCTGGAGATTATTCGATGGTACGGATCATATTGATGAAAGACGTGGACAACCTCGGCCAGACCGGCGACGTAGTAACGGTGAAGCCGGGGTATGCCAGGAATTACCTGCTTCCGCAGGGAGCCGCACTCGAAGCGACGGCTGCGAATCTGCGGCGATTCGAGGAAGAACGGGACCACCTCGTTGACCGGTCGACACGCGTTCTCGATAAGGCTTCGGCGCTGGCCGGGGACATCGAATCGAAGTCGCTGAGTTTCACGGTGAAGGCGGGTGAGGACGGTCGCTTGTTCGGCTCTGTTACCGCATCGGATATCGCCGCGGGTCTGGCCGAGCAGGGCGTTGAGATCGACCGGCACTTGATTCAGCTCGGCGAGCCCATCAAGCAGCTCGGTACGTACGAGGTGACGGTGCGGCTCGCTGCCAACATTCAGCCAGCGGTCAAGGTCTCGGTCGTACCGGAGGCCTGAGGCCACCAGCCGCAACCCGAGATCCGAGTCTGCCGAAGCGGGCGAGTCCCGAGGGGAGTGCATGGGGTCCACAGCTCCGAACCGTCGGAAACTCCAGATTGGCTATCTCGACGGTCGTCGATTTCGCAAGCTGATCCTGGCGGGCGTGCGGTGCGTGAGCGGCGAGCGAGCCGAGCTTGACCGTATCAACGTGTTCCCCGTACCCGACGGAGACACGGGCACCAATCTCACGCTTACGTTGCGAGCGATCGCAGATGCCGTTCGGCCCCTGAAGAGTCGTTCGCTGGCAGAGGTCGTGGGCGTGGCTGCCGAGGCCAGCGTGCTTGGAGCGCGCGGCAACTCCGGCATGCTGTTCTCCCATCTCCTGCTCGGATTCGCGACCGGTGTCGGCGGACGCTTCAAGGCAGGGGCTGCAGAGGTCGCGGAAGCGTTCTCCGCCGCCGCCGCCCGCCTGCATGGTGCGCTCGAGGATCCACGCGAAGGCACGATCGTCTCGGTCGTTCGCGACATGGCGGAGGCTGGAATGGCAGGCGGCAAATTCCGTCATGGTGACCTCATACCGTGGCTGCGCGACCTGCAGATCGAGGCTGATGCTTCCTTGCGGCGTACCCGCGAACTGCTGCCCGAATTGAAGCAGGCGGGTGTCGTGGACGCCGGGGCCAAGGGGTTCGTCAAGTTCTTCGAGGGAGTGCTTCAGTTGATCGAAGGGCACGTCGAGTCCCGGTCGCTGGAGTCCACGACCTCCTCAGAGAGTCGGCCGTCGCTCTATTTTGCGCGCGAAGGGGGTGCGGGTGCCGGTGAAGGGCGCTATTGCACGCAGGTGGCGATTCGCGGCCAGTTGCCCGACACGGCCGCGCTGCGTCAGGCGATCGCGGGGCTGGGAACGTCGACGATCATCCTCAGGTCGGGCTCCGTCGCCAAGGTGCACATCCACTCGGATGAGCCGCAGACGGTGCTGGTCACGCTGTCTCGATTCGGAACGATCGAATCGGAAGTCATCGAGGACACGCTGCTCGCCGGCACGGCCAGCCACCACACCGCCCTGTTGACCGACTCCGCCAGTGATCTTCCGCGAGACTGGGTGGAGAGGCATGGCGTGCATGTCGTTCCGATGCAGGTGATCGTCGGTGACCGGGTGTATCGCGACGGTGTGGACCTCCAGCCCGATGAGCTCCTTGCCCTCATGCGCGATCCATCCATCCGACCGTCGACTTCGCAGCCGCCGCCGGCCGCGTTCGAGGCGGCTGCCCGCGACGCACTGGATCACGGAGCCGAGGAGCTGCTCGGTGTGTTCATGAGTTCGGCGGTGTCCGGGACGTTCGCTTCCGGTGCGAAGACTTTGCAGACGTTCGAAGACGTTCCGGTCGAGGTGATCGACTCGCGCTCGGGTTCACTCGGGGTTGGTCTTCTCGTCATCCGGGCTATCGAACTATTGGAGCAGGGATTCGACCTTCCGGCGCTCGCCGAGGAGATCCGACGCGTGCGGGATCAGTCGAATGTGTTTTTCACGGTTGACACGATGGACCATCTGGTGCGTTCAGGCCGCATCGGGCGCACGAAGGCCTTGGTCGGGGGCATGTTGGACGTCAAGCCCATTCTCTCGCTCACGCCAGACGGCAGAGTCGTGCCGATCGGCCGGGCGAGAGGCCGCGATGCGGTCGCAGATGAGGTGTTCAAACTGCTCGACGAGAAGCTGGACGGGGCAAGCCAGGTTCGCTTCGGCGTCGCGCACTTCGGCGCTCAGGACGCGGCAGAGAGAATTGCGGAGAAACTCCAGGCATGCTACGCGCCGCGTGAGGTCCTGGTGGGAGCGGCTTCGGCCTCCCTTGGTGTGCATACGGGCCCCGGGACATGGGCACTGGCCTACCAGATCGAGGATGGGACCCCAGCGCGGGTAGAGGACTAACCAGACAAGGGACCGCCGAACGGCGGCTGATGGTAGATATGCATGTATCTCAGAACGGTGATCTCGGTCTTGGGTCGATGCCCGAAGATGTGGCGCTGATCGTGGAAGCACTTCGTGAACGCCACGCCCGGGAGCCCGTCCTTCTGGATTTGCGCGGTCTGTCAGACGCGACGGACTGGTTTGTCATCGCCTCCGGCGACTCCGATACACACGCGCGGGCCATCGCCGAGAACGTGGTCGTACGGGGGCGCGAGGCGGGCATCAGGCCCGCCGGCGTTGAAGGAGAACGGACGGGTTCATGGATCCTGATCGACTACATCAGTGCGGTGGTTCACGTGTTTCTCCCCAGTGCACGAGACTTCTATTGTCTCGAAGAACTGTGGGGCGACGCGCCACTGCTGCGTCTTGAAGAGGTGCAGCCAGAGGGGAGAGCGACCTGAGAGCAGCCCCGTTGGCGCAGCTCAGCCTGCTGGCGGCTGCCCTGCTGTGCTTGGCCTGCGACGAGCAGGGGGCGGACGCGGCGGATGAGGAAGCCACCGTTTCGGCATTGGTCGTGGGCAGCACGGCGGAAATGTGGGGACTTCTCACGGTGCCTCGGGGAGGTGGTCCCGCCGAACTCCGGCACGTCGGCGTCCCGGACTCGATTCTGTGGACGGGATCAACCGACCTTCCGGTAGCCCGAGACCTGCGACGCCTGGGCGACGTGATGGTCGTTCTCCTGACGGAGAACGGGCGAGTGCTGCGCTACGACCCGCTCGAGGACAGTGTTGGTCAGGTGCTGCGGCTGTCTCCGGATGCCACCTTCGCCGACGTATCCGGCGCCTATGCCACCCTGCTGGATTCGGATCATCGAATCGTGCATGTCGTCACGCCCGCTGGCCTGTCAGAATACGCGGCGTCGGAGGACGTATCCTGGGCGGCAGCATTCGACGGCGGCCTGGTCCTGCGGACGGCATCGGAGCCCTCCCGCCTGCTCCTGATCGATCAGGAAACTGACGAAGTGATTCTGGATGCCGCGACGGGAGAGCCACCCCCGCTTGTGACGGCATGGGGACAACGCCTCGTCGTGGTCGCAGAGGACGAGCGCCACCTGCGGATTTTCGCTACGGATGACGGGAGTCTCGTTGGGGAAGTCGACATGGAAAATTCCATCCGGTCACTCGCCGCGTCCCCCTCTTCCCACGAGATCTATGTCGCGACCGACGACCCTCCGCGGCTTCATCGCGTGAGCAGGTTCAGTCTGGACGTGCGCGAGATCGGGGAATACGCGACGTCCATCGTGGATCTTCGATCGGGACTGTTCGGGGGGGCGTTGCTCGTGCGCGCCGAAGACGGAATCGGCGAGATCGCGGCGGGTCAGTCCGCATGGAGGTCTCTCGCTGGTAGTTGGAGGTCTGATCTGCCGCTGAGCCTGCCGGGCGGCCGGACGATCGTCCTGCGTGACGACGAGGCGCACTTGCGCGGCTTCGTCGAGCCGTCCGAGCAGGTGCTGGCAGGTGGCTCGCCTGCCTGGTGGGTACCCGTACGCTGGAACGCCGGAGGCGGAGGGCCTCCGAGTCTCACCGAACCGAACTTGGAGGCTCAAAGCGGTCGAGCCGACAGGACCGGGGACAGGGTCGCACAACCGCGTGGAAGCGATGATGCGGCACCTGCAGACCAGACGATCGAACAGGCCGGCCACTACGCCATCGTAGCTTCGGCTCGGCAACCAGCCGGAGTCGAGGCCCTGCTGGCGCGCCTGGCCGAGGGCGGATATCCGACCCGTCTTCACCGGTTTCCGGATGAGGCCGGAAACGACTGGTTTCGTGGGCTCGTGGGGCCCTACCCAACGCGGGCTCGGGCGCTGGCGGCTGCACGCCAGCTTCGCCGGGAGCACGATCTGCAAGCCTGGGTCACGGAGCTCGGAAGGTCCGAATGAGTAACGGAGGCATGGACGCCCCGCCGTCCACTGACTGGTTGCCTGCCGAAGCATCCCTCATCGCCGTCGTTCGTGAGACTGGATCCGGCCCGTGGGCAGCAGGCATCGCCGTCGGCCTGGCTGATATCGTAGGAATGCAGCGGGGCCGGACATTTCTCGCCAACGCGGGAGTCGACGGCGCCGAGCTGGACGCCGTGCTCGGTGTCGAGGGTGGGGCCGGGCTGAGCTCGGCACTTACTGGCGCTGTGTCGATCGCTTCCATCGCTCGGTCCAGCCCGGATCGATCGTTCACGTACTTGCCCGCGGGGGACTCTGCCGTACCCCTGTCGGGTCTCGGACGCATCCCCACCTTTCGAAGGCTGGTACGCAAGGTGACGAGCGGCGGAGGGACGCTGTTGCTCTATGTGGCGGCGGAGGATCTGGCTGCCGCCAGCTGGGACTCCGTGGAC
>JAOTWC010000360.1 GCA_029863105.1 Gemmatimonadota bacterium
CTGGGCGGTGACCGGCTGAATCCGGAACGATACGTCTTCCAGAATCTCCACGTGCAAGCCTCCGAGTCCGAACATCAGAATGGGGCCGAAGTACGGCTGCCACACCATGCCGATGATCGTCTCACGTCCGCCTCCCACCATCTCCTGGACGAGCACGCCCGCTGCCAGCGCGCCGGCAGAGGTGCCCTCCAACTGCGCCTCCAGTTCCTGGAAGGCGCCCCCGACGGCCTCCTCACCAGCCAGGTCCAGGTGCACGGAGCCCGTGTCGGACTTGTGAAGTATGTCACCAGAGGCTGGTTTCATCGCAACGCGTCCTCCCAGCGCCTCGGCCGCTGCGACGGCTTCCGGGGCGGAGTGCACGACCGCCCAGGCGGCAGTCGGGATGCCATAGGCCTCGAGCAAGCGGAGTGCGTCTGGAAGATCCAGGTGTTGTCGTCCGGCGGCCCTGGCGCCGTCCAGGATTCGACCGGCGGCTTCCCGGTCTACCTCGAACGAGCGCCAGTCGCCCGCAGGACGCGTCATCCATTGCCGCTGCCGCCACATTGCGCCCAGCGCCCGCGCCGCCGATTCCGGAAACCGGTACGCCGGAATACGGGATCCCTCCAGCTCCGCCATTCCCTGGGGCAGACCCCGCTTGCTCATGAGTACGGCCAGCACCGGCTTGTCGGATCCTCGGGCACCTTCCTCGAATGCGCGCGCCACGAGGGGTGCCTCGAGTGCCAGGGGGACGTAGGAGGCGATCACCGCGTCGACCCCCGGATCTTCGAGCACGATGCGCAGTGCCTGCTCGATCTGTTCCGGTGTTGCGCTGGCGATCATGTCCACAGGATTCGCCACGCTGGCCTCTTCCGCGAGGATGGCGCGCAAGGCGTCCTGGGTAGGGACGGACAACGTGCGTACCTCGAGGCCGTGGCCCTCACAGGCGTCGGCAATCAAGATTCCCGGTCCGCCCGCATTCGTGAGGATTGCCACCCGATTGCCCAGCGGAAGGGGAGCGCGGCTGAACGCCACGGCGGCGTCGAACAACTGCTCGATCGTGTCGGCCCGCTGGACCCCGCACTGACGGAACAGCGCATCCGTCGCGATGTCGATCTGGGCGAGGGCGCCGGTATGACTTGTAGCCGCCCGGGCGCCGGCGGCGGTGCGACCGGCCTTGACGGCGAGGATCGGCTTTCCGGCCCGCGTCGTCTCCCTGGCCAGCCGGGTGAACCTCCGGGGAGCCCCGAAGCTCTCGAGATACAACAGGATGACCTTGACCTCCGGGTCGTCGCGCCAATGAGAAATCAGGTCGTTACCGGAAACATCGGCTTTGTTGCCGAGGGAGACGAACTGGCTGATCCCGATCCCGTACTCGCTCGCGTAGTCGAGAATCGTCATCCCCATGGCTCCGGATTGGCTGGCGAACGCGATGTCGCCGTGCGGCGGGAGCACGGGTGAGAACGTGCCGTTCATCGACACGGAGTCGCTGGAGTTCAGCACTCCCATGCAGTTCGGGCCCACCATGCGCATCCCGTGGGCACGGATGATCTCCAGCAGGTCCGCCTCGAGCTTTGTTCCCGTTCCTCCGACCTCCCGAAAGCCCGCGCTGATTACGACGAGGCCGCGAACACCCTTGGCGGCGCAATCGCGGGCCGTGCTGAGCACGAGCTCGCTCGGCACGACGATGATCGCCAGGTCGGGAACCATCGGCAGCGAAGCGACGGACGGAAACGCCGGTATCGAGGCCACGGACGTGGCCTTCGGATTCACCGGATAAACGGGGCCGGTGAACCCGGCCTGCACAAGATGCCGGAGCACCGTATTCCCGATGCTGCCGGGCCTGCGGCTCGCGCCGACCACGGCGATCGAGCGCGGGCTGAGAATCGGATCGAGTGAAGGGGTCGAATCTTGGTCCGTGCTCATCGGCGACAGAATACCGCAGACGCCTCCAAAGGGCACGGGGCCGGCCAAAGGCTGCCAGGCGACACGCGCCGGTCTTGCCAGTGGACCGCCGGCACCGGACGTTGGCCCGGCGTCCGACACCAACGGAGGAAAGTCCGAATGAACTCGACCCGCACATCGCTGCTCGCGGTGCTATGCCTCGCAGCTGCCCCCACCTCGCTGCACGCGCAGGATCCGGCTGAAGCGGCTGTCGCCGCCACGCTGGACGCCCTGCACGCCGCCGCGTCCGAGGCCGACGGGGACAGCTACTTCGCCCTGTTCGCAGAGGAGGGCGTGTTTTACGGCACGGATGCCACGGAACGGTGGAGCGTGGATCAATTCCGAGCGTATGTCCTGCCGTTCTTCGATCGGGGACAGGGTTGGACGTACACGCCGACGGAGCGCCACGTCTACGTGTCGGACGATGGCTCGACCGCGTGGTTCGATGAGCGACTCGAGAACGCCGGTCTCGGTGAAACACGCGGCACGGGC
>JAOTWC010000036.1 GCA_029863105.1 Gemmatimonadota bacterium
CCGCCGTTGCTCCCGTCTGGAAGGGACCGGCCGGCACCCGAATCATCTCGCCAGCCTCGGCGCGCATGCCGGCGGGGTGCGCGCGACGCGACGAAGGCGCGTACGCCTCAGAGGTCATCAGGAAGATCGTCTGCAGTATCGTTTCCTGATGCTGGGCCTCGTGCTCGCGGACCATTTCATAGGCAAAGCCGTCACGCAGCAAAGGATTCGAAGTCTCAAACACGACCGTGTCGAGCCGGAGCAGTGCCTCGTGCCGGACCTGCGCGAGCCGGTCAAACAGGTGTTGGCCGCCGGCCAGAATGAGGGCCCCGCGCGCGGATCTCGGCGTCCGGAACGCGTCATAGAGGTCGTCCATTTCGGATTCGCTGGACACGGCCCCCAGCCGCCTGACGAGCCACAGCTCCTCGAAGGCTCCGATGTGCCCGAGATCCCAGATGATGGGGCTCATCAGCGGGTCGTGCTGGCGCGACAGGGCGTCTTCGGACAAGCCGGAAACCAGTTCGAGGGTCCGTCCGCGCACCGCGGTGAGCGCTTCTGCGATCCGCCGTCTGTCAGGTTGCGTCATTCACACGCCTGATTCGAGTCGCGGCCCAATTCTGTCCGGCGAGAACGTAGCCCTGATGGACAGGGGGAAACAGACACGGCAGGTGATCCGTTCCCCTTGCTGACTCGGCTCGCGACGCAGCAGGCGACGGCGTTGGATCTTGACGCCTGAAACCCTAGATTCGGTGAAACGAGTACGTGTGATCCCGAATATGCGGAAGAGACTCTCATGGTAGCCAATACATCTCCGAGTGACGGCAAGGTCCAGGTCAGCGAGGACGAAGCGCGTCGAGTGGCTGAAGACGCCCGTCAACAGAAATGGGACAACGCTACGTTCGTGCGTGACATGTTCCTGGGAAACCTGCGGCTTGAGCTCATTCATCCTTATCCCGATCCCGACGAGTTCATCAGCGACGAATGCCGGGCCTTTCTTGCCGAACTGAAGCACTTCATAGAGACGAAAGTGGATTCGGAGAAGATCGACCGAGATCGAAAGATCCCGGATCATGTGATCCAGAGGCTTCGCGAGATGGGCGCGTTTGGATTGAAGGTTCCCAAGGAGTACGGCGGTCACGGCTTCGGCCAGGTTGAGTACAACCAGGTCATGGCATTACTGGGTAGCGTGGACGGGAGCCTCGTGGCCCTGCTCTCCGCCCACCAGTCGATCGGTGTGCCGCAGCCTTTGAAGCTGTTCGGCACCGAAGAGCAAAAGAAGAAGTACCTCCCGCGGCTTGCCGCCGGTGCGATTTCCGCCTTCGCACTTACCGAGGACGATGTGGGGTCTGACCCCGCCCGACTCAGCACGACCTGCGTTCTGGACGAGGGCGGCAGTCATTACATCGTCAACGGCGACAAACTCTGGACGACGAACGGGTCGCTGGCCGAACTGCTTGTGGTCATGGCCCGCCATCCCGATTCGCGCCGGATTTCGGCGTTTATCATCGAGACCGGCTGGCCGGGTGTGGAGCTGGTTCAACGCAATCACTTCATGGGGATCCACGGTATCGAGAACGCGAATTTCCGGTTCACCGACGTGCGCGTGCCGAAGGAAAACCTCCTGTGGGGCGAGGGGAAGGGCCTCAAGCTGGCCCTGATCACCTTGAACACCGGACGGCTCAGCATTCCCGCGGTCGCAGTGGGCACCGGGAAGGTCGCTCTTCGCATCGTGCGCGAGTGGGGATCGGAGAGGGTGCAGTGGGGTCAGCCTGTCGGCCGGCACGAGGCCGTCGCCCAGAAGATCGGGTACATCGCGTCGCACACCTTCGCCCTGGAAGCCGTCGCGGAAACTTCGGCCATCATGGTGGACCGCGGAGGCTTCGACATTCGACTCGAGGCGGCCCTGGCCAAACTATACAACACCGAACACGGCTGGCTGATTTGCGACGAAATGGTTCAAGCGCGTGGTGGCCGCGGGTACGAACGGGCCGATTCGTTGAAGGCGCGAGGAGAAAACCCCGTGCCCGCTGAGAGAATGCTGCGCGACTTCCGGATCAATCGGATCTTCGAGGGGTCGAGCGAAATCATGCGGCTGTTCATCGCGCGCGAAGCTGTGGACAAACACTTGCAGATCGCGGGGCCGCTCGTCGAAGGGGATCTGGGTCTGGGAGGCAAGCTCGCGGTTCTTCCCAAAGCCGTCCTGTTTTACGGCCTGTGGTATCCGAAGCTGTGGATTCCGAGGCTGAATGTGGGCCGGGGTTTCGGAGTGTTGTCCGGCCATATGCGATATGTGGAGCGCACGTCGCGAAAGCTGGCGCGGACGCTATTCCACAAGATGCTGCGACACGGTGCGGGGTTGCAGAGAAAGCAGATGCTCCTGTTCCGTGGGGTGGACATCGGCGCGGAGCTGTTTGCCATGGCCACGACGTGTGCCCGCGCCCAGATGCTTGTTCGAACGGGCCGACCCCACGCAGAGGACGCAGTCGACCTCGCCGACGTGTTCTGCCGCATGGCTCGGCGCCGCGTGCTGCAGGCGTTCCAGGAGATGGCTGTCAATGATGATGCGGCGATCGCTCGGACAGCGGCGGGAGTGCTCGACGGGACACACGTCTGGCTGGAGGAGGGTATGGTGACGAAGCAGCCCCTGGAGATTCCGGACGACGACTGGGGCAACGCCTACACTCGGCGTGAGGAGGCGGCGGCTCCCGCAATCAGCTGACGCGCAGGACGATCTTGCCGGCGTTCCGGTTATCTTCCATGTACTGGTGCGCGGCGGCGACTTCCTCCAGCGGGAAGATCCGGTCCACCACGGGGCGCAGGCGCCCGGAAACGAACAGCGGAAGCAGGTCAGCCCGGACGCGGTCGGCTATGGCTGTTTTCTCGGCCGCGGACCGCGACCGCATGGCCGTACCAATCACGCGGAGCCGTCGGCGCAGCACCACACCGAGGTTTGTCTGCGCCGTGATTCCGCCGACCAGACCGATCAGCACGATTCGCCCTCCCACGGCCAGACTCGCCAGGTTGTCCGTCCAGTACGACGCGCCGACGAGGTCGAGAATGACATCGACCCCTTTCCCGCCTGTTTCTCGCCGGACGACATCCCGAAAGGCTTGCGTCCGGTAGTCGATCGGCACCTGCAGGGGAAGCTCCCGCGACGCGATGGCGGCGAGCTTCGACTCGGAAGCGGTGCCGAACACTCGGGCCGCGCCGAACGCCTGCGCGAGCTGCAGCGCAGCCGTGCCTACGCCGCTGCCGGCTGCATGAACCAGAACGCTCATGCCCGGAGCGAATTCCGCCTGAAGCAGAGCATCCCATGCGGTGAAGAACGCTTCGGGGATCGCCGCACCGGCGGCGAACTCAAGACCCTCGGGAATTGACAGGGCCTGGACGTGCGGCGTGACGACGCGTTCCGCGTAGCCCCCTCCCGGCAATAGACCCATCACCCACGATCCCACCGCCGACTCGTCCACGCCCGCTCCGACCCCGGCTACGACCCCGGCATACTCCAAACCTGGAATGTCAGCGCGTACGCCCTCCGGCGGCGGATACAGACCTCTCCGTTGCAGCAGATCCGCTCGATTCAGTGCGGTGCAGCGAACATCGATCAGCAGTTCACCGGGTTGCGCCTCCGGGGCCTCGACCTCGGCGATCTCGAGCACTTCAGGGCCGCCTGGCCTCAGGATCCGGGCGGCTTTCACGAATCAGCTCTTCATCTTGCGGTACGCCCACAGGAGAACGAGGGCACCGACCACGGCCGTGGCCATGCTGCCAAGATTGAAGCCGGTCACGCCGCCCATTCCGACCAGCGAGGCGAGGAAGCCACCCGCAACGGCTCCAGCGATCCCGATGAACATCGTGATCAGGAGACCCCCGGGATCCTTACCAGGCATGATCCGCTTAGCCAGCGCACCCGCCACCAGTCCAAATACGGCCCAGGCTATGATTCCCATGGTGTTTCGAACCTCCAGGCTGAAGTAAGACTCTCGACTGCCGTACGCCGAGGACGCGGCGAAAGGTTCACCCGTCCGCGGAAACGGCCCGTCGGACAGCCGCCAGCGTCGCGGCCGGGTCGTCCGAGCGTGTGATCGTTCTGCCGATGACGAGAAAATCGGCGCCGGCAGCCTGTGCTACGCCTGGCGTGGCCACCCGCCGCTGGTCATCTACGCTCTCCCCCGCCAACCGGATGCCCGGCGTGACGACGAGGAACTCGTTCCCGCACGCCACCTTGATCGCGCGCGCCTCGTTGACACTGCAGACTGCGCCGTCGATGCCGGATTCCCGTGCCAGCCCGGCGAGCCGGCCGGTTGTCTCCTCGACCCGGGCCCGCGGACCCATGACGGAGACCAGTGCAGCATCATCCATCGAGGTCAGTACCGTGATCGCCAGCAGGCGCAGATCCCCGTCCGTGGCGGCGTTCGACGCCGCCGCCGAGTCGGCCGCGGCCCGCAGCATCGCTTCCCCACCCGACCCATGCACCGTCAGCAAGCGAACACCCAGCCGACCAGCTGCACGCACGGCGCCGGCGACGGTGTTCGGAATGTCATGCAGTTTCAGATCGAGGAACACGTGCCGGCCCTCACCCACCAGTCGCTCCACGACGGGGGGACCGCCTCGCGTGAACAGCTCGAGGCCGACCTTGAACCAGGTGCGCTCGGGAAGCCGCCGGACCAGCTCCCAGGCGGGTTCCGGATCCGCATAGTCCAGCGCCACGATGACTTCGGGGAGTTCAGGCATGGTTGGGCAGCTCCACGGCTCCGACGAGGTCGGACAGATGTGCAACGCCCTGCGACTCCAGGTGCGCGGCCATCCCGCGCTGTACGTCGACGGCGGCGTTGGGGTCCACGAACAGCGCGGTTCCTATCTGGACGAGGCTGGCACCCGCGAGCACGTACTGCAGCGCGTCAAAGGCAGTGCGGATGCCGCCGATGCCGATAACCGGAATCTCGACGGCCTGTGCGGCGCGCCACGTCAGGTAGATGCCCATCGGGAGGATAGCCGGGCCGCTTACACCTCCGCTCACGTTGCCGATCACGGGTCGTCGGGCCTCCACATCGATCAGCATCCCCGGAAACGTGTTGATCGTACTCAGGCCGTCAGCCCCCGCGTCCTCGCACACGCGGGCGTAGACGGCGATATCGGGGACGTTCGGGGTGAGCTTTACGATCACCGGGCGAGCGGTTGTCTGGCGGACACGGCGCACGAGCTCCGATAGAGCTTTGGCGTCCGTCCCGAACAGCGTTCCCCCTTTGACGTTGGGGCACGATACGTTGATCTCGTAGCCCAGGAACCCCGTTGCATCGTCGAGTCCAGCCACCACCGTCGAGAATTCTTCGACCGTGTGTCCAACGACGTTCACCAGCACGTGTGCCTTGGTCAGATGCTCGTCGAGCCACGGGAGCTTCTCGTCGCGGAAACGCTTCAGACCGACGTTTTGAAGACCGATGGCGTTGATCATGCCGCCCGGAGTCTCCGCCACGCGGTGGGGCAGGTTTCCCGGGCGGGGCTCCAGGCTCACCGCCTTCGTGACGATGCCTCCGAGATCATCCAGCGGAATCAGACCGTCGTATTCCGCCCCGTATCCGCACGTGCCGGAAGCGAGCAATACCGGACTCTGGAACTCCACGCCCCACAACCGCTGGCTCAGTCCCGCCACGACAGTTCCTCTCGCCTGAACACGGGGCCCTCCGTGCAGGACTTAATCCATTCGCCGGCCACCGAGCGCACGACACAGCCCTGACAGGTACCGATTCCGCAACCCATGTGCTCCTCGACAGATACCTGCAGAGGAAGGTCCTCCTCCCGGGCAAGGCGTTCGAGCGCCCGCAGCATGGGGGTCGGACCACATCCGAACAGCTGAATCCGCCTGCCCCGTTCGATTCCGTCGATCACGCGACCGATTTGCCCGCGCGACCCATCCTCTGTGTAGAGCCGCGGCTGAATGCCCGTCAGTTTTTCGACCAGCTGTGGATCGAACACACGATCCCCCGTCCGTTCGCCGTACAGGATCTCCACGGTAGCGCCATGCCGGATCGCCTCGGGGGCCATGAACAGGAACGGTGCGAGTCCCACGCCGCCGGCGATACAAATCAGCGGGCTGTCCTGCTCCCAGCGGAAGCCACGCCCCAGGGGGCCGAGAAGCAGGACCTCGTCACCCGGCCGCAACGCCGCCAACCGATGGGTCCCGGTTCCGAATCGTCGAACCAGCAAGCCGATTCTCCCATCGTCACCTCGCCAGCCGACACTGAATGGACGAGGCAGAAACGGAGCGTCGAGCCGGCCCAATCCGAACCCGATCATCACGAATTGCCCCGGGACAGCAGCCTGCGCGATCGGCGGCGCATCGATTTCCAGCCAGTACGTATCGGCACCGGCCCGCTGATTGGAGAGCACGCGGGCGGGCAGCCGACACGGGGTCGACATCAGAAAGCTACTCCGTCGTCTTCGCCTGCCTGCTCCGGCTGCTCGTCGGGATCCGGTTGCACGGTGTCCTGGGGTTGGATGAGGACGGCGGTCGTGTCATACAGCATTCGAATCTCGAGCAACCTGCGACGCAGGTCGGTCTCGGCCAGGACGTATGCGGAATCCACCGCGGCATCACGGCTTCGATCCTCGATGCTGATCCGGTACGGATCCGTTTCATCCAGGGCGGCAAGCATCTCGCGCAAACGATCGTCCGTTCCGACGCCTTCGTCATCGACCCAGCCGGCCGCCGGGGTGTCCGCGTACAACAGGGCCCCGTAGATCGCCTTGGCGGCCCATGGCGAGCCGGGCGCCAATTCCAGATATCGCAAGTAGAGGCCACGCGCGACGCGTGGCGCCGCCAGGTCGCTCCCCGCAATTTCGGCTGCCCGCAAGGCAGCTTCGGCGGCGGTGGAACCGCGGCTTTCGTACGCGGCGACAAGATTGGAGAACAGGCCTACCCGCTCTCGAAGCCGCACGGCGTCGAAGGAGATGGCAGGATCGAGCGTGTTGGCCGCCGTCTCCAGGTAGGAGCGGGTCTCGACGATGTCCCCCGGACTCGTGGCCCTCAGGATTCTCAGCCGTGCCGCCCGATAACTTGCGGCCGTTCCGTACCGGCTGCGTTCCGCACCCGCGCGGGCACTGTCATAAAATGTGAGCGCAGCGAGGGTGTCCGATGCATGCTCGCCCGCACGCCCCCGGAAGTAGTACAGGGCGCCCAGCTTGGTATCCGGCAGTCCGGGCTGGACCAGTTCGACCGCCAGAGCTGAGTCGAGCGCCACTGGCGCGCGCCGGGCAAGCGTATCCAGGTGCGCCAGAAGGCCCTGACCGAAGTTGGCGAATCGGTTGGCGGCGATCAGCTCCACGGTCAGGCGGAGCGAGCTGTCGTATTGGCCAACTTTGGCGAGCGCGCGCGCCAGATCCAGTCGCGCCAACTCCGAGAGTTCCCCCTGGAATCCGGTGGCCGCGAGATCACTGGCGGCCTCTTGAGGCCGCTCCAGGTCGAGTCTCGCCATTCCCCGCTGAAACAGAAACAGCGCCCGGTCGTCGTCCGAAATGCTGCCGTCGAGAGCTCGCGTCAGCAGGGAGTCCGCCCCGGCGGCATCGCCTATCTGGCGCCGCGCGACCCCCTCGAGGCCAGCTGCCGTATCCAGGTCGCGAGCGTCATCCGTCAGGCCGCCGACTCGTGCCGCCGTCCTGGAGGCCGCCTCCGGACGTCCGTTGGCCAGCTCCGACCTTGCCTTCAGCAGGGCAGCCGATGCCGCATACTTGCTCTCCGGGTGCTCGACGACAATTCGGTCCGTCATCGCGATCACGGAATCGAACCGCACTCTGGCGGGAGCCTGTTCGCCGGCTCGTTGCAGGCGTACCGCCTCGCCATACGTGAGTCGGGCATCGTACATCGCATTGAAATACACACACGACGCCGTGAGTAGAGAAACGCCTCCGATCGCCAGCCATTCTCGCCTCACTCGGCCGCGCCCAACGCGGTCAAGCGCTGGCTCTTGTCGGCCAGGTAATCGCGGATCGCTCCGGCTATTGCCCTGGCAATCTTCCGCTGGTGTTTCTCGTCGCGGAGACGGCGTTCCTCAGAGGCATTGGTGATAAACCCCAGTTCGACCAGGACGGTCGGCATGTTGGAGGTAGCGCGCACGAGGACCCAGTACGGACCGGGCCGCACGCCACGATCCGGACTGTCCACCGCCCCACGGAGCTCGTTCTGGATGAAGCCTCCGAATCGAACGGACTCCCGCAGGTGGGTTCCCTGATCGAGCCCGGCCAGGATGAACTCCAACTGGTCGATATTCGGCCTCCGGGAGGCATCGGCTCCAGGCACCGTGTTTTCCCGCATCGCCGCTCGTCTACCCGCCTCGGTGCGTGCCGGACCCAGGTAGTACGTGGTGAACCCACGAGCCGACGACCCCGATTCCTGTGCGTCGACGTGAATCGAAATGAACAGATCGCCCTGCCGTTCGACAGCGACCAAAGGCCGATCCGGAACGTCCACGAACGTGTCGGTCGTGCGCGTCAGGATCGGCTCGATTCCTTGCATCTTCTCGAGTTCGGCATAGACCAGCTTCGAAACGGCCAGCGTGATGTGCTTTTCTTCCACACCGGATCGGGGACTGATGGTTCCTGGATGCCGGCCGCCGTGTCCGGGATCGATGACCACGCGCCACGGACCTGGCCGTCGCGATCTCTGACCCGGCACCACGGGAGGCAGGGACACGGCCGACTCCTGAGAAGTCGCCCGCCGTCCGAAGGCCTGGTCGCGCAGCAGCTCGTCGGGAACCAGTAGCCTGCCGGCATCCAGCACCGGCACGTTGGACAGTTGCACGAGGCGCGCGCCGATCCTCACGAAGGGCGATCCGGGACGAACCTCGACCGTCTCCCCGGCGAGCGTCATCCCGGTACCGAAGCCGGCTCGATACCCCACCTCGCTGACGATCGTCGGCGGGAGTTCCGTCCACACGCTCGTGGGATACCCGGGCGTCGTGCCGTTCGGCGCGACGGCACTGACCGACGCCAATTGCATCGACCACGTTGACGCCGGCATCGCCAGCATCCACAGGGTCACCGCCGCCCCTGTCCAGCGCCCCCGGCGCCGCACGAGTCTAGTCCCGGCTACGTGAGCGAAGTGCACGATCTACCTCCCGCTGCATGACGTTTTCCTTGAGGGCTCGTCGCTTGTCGTGCAGCTTCTTCCCGCGCGCCAGGCCGAGGGTCACCTTGGCTCGGCCGCGGGTGAAGTGGAGGTCCAACGGCACGAGTGTCAGTCCCCGTTCGGCCGTCTTTGCCGCCAGCCGATCAATCTGCCTCCGGCTGGCCAGCAGTTTTCGGGGCCGCATCGGATCCGGGACATCGATCGTCGCCGGGCCATAGGGGTTGATGTGCAGGTTGAACAGCCACAGCTCTCCCGAATCGATTCGGGCGAACGCATCCGTAAAGCTCGCCTGACCTGCGCGGAGTGATTTCACTTCCGATCCTACGAGTACCAGGCCGGCCTCGAGTTCTTCGAGAATCTCGAACTCATGCCGTGCCTTGCGGTTGCGAATCACCAACCACCTGACCTCCAGAAGCCGCACTGCGGGATAAGACGGGACGCGGGCAAATCTAGACCGGGCTCGCTGGGCACGCTACCGATGGACCCGAGTTCACGCTGGATCGAACACCTCGCGTTGAACCCGCATGACCCGCTGGTAGGCGTGCACCTTCGCGACTTCCGCTCCGAGGATGAACAGAATCGCCACGTAGTAGAAAGACACGACGACCAGGACGAGCGTGGCGAAAGCGGAGAACACGCGGGTGAAGTCGGCGACTTCGGTCAGGTACAGACCGAGACCATACTTGACGAGTTCGAAGCCGACGCTGGCAAACCCCGCCGCGACCGTTGCCGTGCGCCAACCCAGGCTGACGGTCGGCACGAACTTGTAGATCAGCAGAAACATCAGAAAGATCGCGCCGAGTGCCGTCAGGTAACCGAGCAGCGTCAACGCCGGCCCTGGCGGGATTGGGGTGCGGGACAGGACCCGGCGGCTCATGGCAAGGAAGGTCGTGGTGATCCCCACGTTGGCCAGCAACAGCAGCGAAGCGACCAGAACGACCTGCAAGTCGCGAAGTTTGGCCGCCAGCACCCCCACTCCATGGCGCAGATCGAAGACGTCGTCCAGGGCCGTTCGCAGCGCGCCAAACAGCCGCGTCGAAAACCACACGAACAGCAGCGCGGAGATGGGGCTCGCCGACCGCGACACGTCGGCCAGGTCCAGGATCGTCGCCCACACGTCGCGTCGGACCGATTCCGATACCGGCAGGAGGCCGGCGAGCCAGTCGAGGGCGACCTCGGGTGGAACGTTGAGCGTCGGAGCGAGGATCGCCCCGGCCGCTGCCACCACCAGCAGCAAGAAAGGAATGGCGGCGAGCAACAGGCTGAACGTGAGTCCTGACGCGAGAAAGAAGATGTTATCGGCGCCCGCCTGGTCATAGACTTCGCGAGCGAACTCGATCGCACCTCGGGCCCCGCCCTCGAATCCGGGGACCCGCGTCGGTCGAAGACTCAGTGGATTCGTCCGGAGCAGTTCAGCCGGCGGGCTCGTCCGCCGCGTCGGCCTCGGCGGCCGCCCGGGCTACTTTCTCCCGGTACGCGCCTTTTGATTCCGAGACCCGCCGCTCCAGATCCTCGCGCGCCTTCCTGGCCGCATCACGGCCAGCCCGAACGGCCTCCTCCGCCTGCATGCGACGCTGGC
>JAOTWC010000361.1 GCA_029863105.1 Gemmatimonadota bacterium
TCGGGTGAGGGTGCACGGTGTGAAGGGCGCCCCGAAGACCGATCAACTCAAGGTCTCGATCGCGTACCACGCGGGATGGAAGGCGACCGGGACGTTGGTCTACGCCTGGCCGGATGCCGTCGAAAAGGCTCACCGGGCCGACGAGCTTCTGCGTGGTCGCCTCGATGCCCTCGGACTGGAATTCGATGAGATCCGCACGGAGATCATCGGCGCCGGCGCTTGCCTGGGACGCGTCGCGTCCCCCCCGCAGGACCTTCCCGAAGTCGAGTTGCGAGTCGGCGTCCGGTCATCGGACAGGGAAGCGGTCGAGCGCTTCACGCGGGAGATCGCCCCACTGATTCTGGCCGGTCCCCCCAGCGTCACGGGATTCGCGGGCGGCCGACCGCGGGTTCAGGAAGTCATGGCCTATTGGCCCGCATTGATCGATCGGGACGTCGTGGAGTCGAATCTGCGCGTCGACGTGCGCGAGGCGGCACCATGAAAGTTGGTTTGCGCGAAGTCGCGTTTGCGCGCTCCGGCGACAAAGGCGACACGGCGAACATCGGAGTCATCGCGATTGGCGAAATTGCATATCCACATTTAGTGGAACAACTTACGGCTGACACAGTGAAGCGATATTTCCGTGCGGTCTGCCGGGGTTCGGTCGAGCGGTACGAATTGCCGAATCTCTGCGCCCTGAATTTCCTGCTCCACGAGTCACTGGGCGGTGGAGGTACCGTGTCGTTGATGCTCGACGCCCAGGGCAAGACATTTGCCGCCGGCATTCTCGGCCTGGAGATCGACGTACCGAAGACCGTGATCGATGAGTGCCGGCAGATTTCGGCGGGAAACCTGCCCGGTCGTGGCCGGGGCGCGCCGGGGAGCGTACGGTGAGCGAGCAGATCAGGCTGATGCGCGACGACGACCGCGGCATTGCCCGGATTGTGCTCGATCGTCCGGAACGGCGTAACGCGCTGAATGCGGCACTCGTCGCTGAACTGACGGCCGCCTGCGCGCGTCTGGGTGCTGACGAGACCATCCGGGTGGTAGCCCTGAGCGGTGCCGGTCCCGACTTCTGCGCCGGCGCAGATCTTCGTGAGGTGCGCGCCTCGATCGAAGCGGGTCCGCAGGCCGGTCTCGCCGACGCACAGGCGCTGGGGGATCTGTTCGTCACGATGCGTCGGATGCGTCAACCGATCGTCGCCGTGGTCCAGGGTCGAGCACTGGCCGGCGGCTGTGGACTCGCCTCCGCGTGCGACCTGGTACTCGCGGCACGGAGCGCTTCGTTCGGATATCCTGAAGTGCGGATCGGCTTTGTGCCTGCGATGGTCATGGCCATCCTGCGGCGGTCTGTCGGAGAGACGCGCGCCTTCGAGTTGCTGGCACTCGGCGAGACGATCGATGCCGACACGGCAGTCGCTTACGGGCTCGTGAACCGTGTATTCCCAGATGCCGAGCTGGAAGAACGGGCGAAGGAGTTCATGGCGGACCTCGCTTCTCGGAGTGCTTCGGCCGTGGCGCTCACGAAGCAGCTGCTGTACCGAATTGACGGCGCGGATTTCGAGTCGGCGATTCGGGCCGGTGCGGAAGTAAACGCCCTGGCCCGTCAAACGGACGACTGCCGAGCCGGAATCGATCGCTTCCTGAACAGCAAGTAAACGAATCCCGAAGGAGAACACGCTTCGATGAATGAACCCGCACCGCCCACCGTCGCGGGCAGCGTACGCTCTTTGCCGCTGGCGATTGCCGTTGTGCTCGGCACGGCTGGTGCGCGTCTGCTCAGCATCGGTACGCCTACTTCAGTCTCCGCCGGTGTCCTGCTGATGGCGGGCGCACTCGGTGGAGCGGCAGTCGGGCTCGGGTCAAAACCCTTCGGTACAGCGGTGGAGGGGCCGATTGACCTCAGTACCCGGATCGGCCTCGGACTGCTGGGCGGATTGCTTGCAGGCCTGTTGCATGGGGTGATGACCGATGCGGCGGGCTGGCTCGGAATCGCCTCGGCTCTCAGAGCCGGAATCGATGTGGACTTGTCCGCTTCGGAGTGGTGGAATCGGGCGATATCTGGCGGAATGTTGGGGCTCGTCCTCGGACTGGTGTGGACCTGGCTTCCGGGCGGTGGAGCCGCAAAGCGTGGCGCGGCGTTCGGCCTTCTGCTGGCCGTGTGGCAACTGTTCTTCGTGTATCCGTTCCGCCTCAATCTCGGGGTAGCGGGCATCGAAGCCGGTCTGGGGGTCGTGCCCCTGGTTCTCGTCGGGCTGATCGTGTCGGGGGCTGTCGCCGGTCGCGTGATCGCCTGGGGCGGAGGAACGGACCTCGCACCCGTGAGCGCGCCATTGGTTGAGTAGCCCCGGGGGGGCGCCGCGGAGCTTCCCGGCCGGCGGGCGCTGCCTATCCTGCGGGGTACTGGCATCCGTCGA
>JAOTWC010000362.1 GCA_029863105.1 Gemmatimonadota bacterium
CGGTGAAAAACCTTACGTAGCCGATATGTCCGTTCCGGGCATGCTGCACGCCGCCGTCGTCCTGAGCGAACACGCCCGGGCCCGCTTGGTGACCCTGGATGCATCCAGGGCTGAATCCGCGCCCGGAGTCGTGCGCGTGCTGACGGCCGACGATCTGCCGGCGGCGCGTTCGGTTGGGCTCATCCGACCCGACTGGCCCGTGTTCGTCGCGACGGGCGACCTCACGCGCTGCGTGGGTGACGTGTTGGCGCTCGTCCTCGCCGATACGCAGTTCCATGCGCGTCGGGCCGCCGAGATCCTCGCGGCGGACATCACGTACGAAGTACTGCAACCCGTGACGGATATGGTGGCGGCCCTGGAACCGGATTCTCCGCACGTGCACGAAGGCGGCAATCTACTCGAGACCTGTGCGTTCTCTCGAGGCGACGTGGATGCGGCCCTGGCGTCCGCCGTGCATCTGGTTCAGCAGTCTTTCGTGACGCAGCGCATCGAGCACGCGTTCCTGGAGCCCGAGGCCTGTCTGGCCGTTCCGCTGAACGGAGACGGAAACGGCGCGGCGCCGTCGTTGAAGATCTACACGCAGGGCCAGGGAGTGCACGATGACCAGGATCAGATCGCGAAAGTCCTGGGAGTGGCGCCGGCCTCGCTGGACGTCGAGCTCGTGGCCAACGGAGGTGCCTTCGGCGGCAAGGAAGACCTGTCCATCCAGGCCCACACGGCGTTGGCGGCTGCGCTGACCGGCCGCCCCGTGATGACGGTGCTCACGCGGGAGCAATCCCTGCGAATGCACCCCAAACGCCATCCGATCACCCTGGATTACACGGTCGGAGCGGATGCGGAAGGCCGGCTCGTGGCCGTGCGCGCCCGGATCATCGGCGACACCGGCGCCTACGCTTCGGTCGGGATGAAGGTGCTCGAACGCGCCGCGGGGCACTCATGCGGGCCGTACCGGGTTCCCAACGTCGACATCGAAGCCAGGACGGTGTACACGAACAATCCGCCGTGCGGGGCGATGCGCGGATTCGGAGCGAACCAGGCGTCGTTCGGAATCGAAGGTGTGATGGATATGCTGGCCGAAAAGGTCGGTATCGACGGCTACGACATCCGGGACCGCAACATCCTGGAGCCCGGTGACCGATTCGCCACCGGCCAGCTGATGACCGGGAGCTGCGGGATCCGGCAGAGCCTCGAAGCGGTACGCGACATCTACAAGTCTTCGCCCCGCGCCGGAATCGGATGCGGGATCAAGAACACCGGCATCGGCAACGGGATGGACGACAGCGGTCGGATCCTGCTTCGGGTGCTCTCCGAAGGCCGGCTCGAGATTCTCACCGGCTACACCGAGATGGGCCAGGGGATGAACACCATCCTGCGCCAGGTGGTGACCGAGGAGACCGGGCTCGATCAGAGGATCATGAGCGTTCGAACGGCGGCGGATCCGCGAGTAGTCTGCGGGATGACAACGGCTTCACGCGCCACAGCGCTCCTCACCGCCGCCGGTCGAATCGCCTGCTCCAAATTGTCCGCCGATCTGGCGACCGCCGATCTGAACTCGCTCGCCGGCAAGGAATACCACGGCGAGTTCGTGTGCGATTTCACCACGAAGCCCGATGCCGATACGGATACGCCGGTCACGCACATGACGTTCAGCTATGCCACCCAGGTCGTGATCCTCGACGAGGAAGGCCGGCTCGAGCGCGTCGTCGCGGCGCACGACGTGGGACGAGCGATCAACCCCCTCCTGTGCGCCGGCCAGATAGAGGGCGCGGTCCATATGGGACTGGGATATGCGCTGTCCGAGGACTTTCCCTGCACGGAGGGCCGCCCCGACTCCCTGCTGCTGCGGGACCTGGGAATCCTCAAGGCCAAGGACACGCCACGGATCGACGTGATCCTGGTCGAAGTGCCGGACGAGGTCGGGGGATACGGTTCGAAGGGTGTCGGCGAGATCGGTCTCGTGCCGACCGCCGGCGCGGTCGCCGGCGCGCTGTACGCGTTCGACGGCATTCGCCGCTTCCGTCTTCCGATGAGCGCGTCGCCCGCAGCTGCTGCTTCCGTACCCAAGTCACGCCGCGTGGCGAGCTAGGCCGACCATGGCCGAACTGCAGCCACTCCCGTTCGTCGATCTCGTGCGCCGCATGCGGCACGAAGTAGAGGCGAGCGAGGCGATCTTCGATCTTCCGGTTCGGAAATGGCACATTCCCGATCCGGCGCTGGACTTTTCCGCTGTTCATTTCGGTCGCCCGGCTTCGACTCCCGTGGGCCCGGCGGCCGGGCCACACACGCAGCTGGCCCAGAACATCGTCCTCGCATGGCTGGCCGGAAGCAGGATCATCGAGCTGAAGACCGTCCAGGTGAATGATCGCCTGGAGATTCCCCGGCCGTGCATCCAC
>JAOTWC010000363.1 GCA_029863105.1 Gemmatimonadota bacterium
GGCCGACACGTCTCGGCGCCGGGGTCCCGGCTGCGGAGTGCCGGCGTCGGACCGTGGTATCGTGCCGGCGGGCGGCGGGGACGATCGCAGCGAGTTTCGCCGAGGAGGGATCATGGGCAGCGCGCACGAGAAGTTCTGGACCCACGCGAGCTACGCCGTGGTGGGTCACAGCGCAAGCAAGGGCTTTCCCCAGCTGACCTACAGAGCGCTCAAGGAGCGGGGCAGCAAGGTCTTTCCCGTCGATTCGTCCGCGGACGAGATCGCGGGGGACCGCAGCTACGCAGACCTGGCTTCGCTGCCCGAGAAGGTCGACGCCGTGGTGCTCGAAGTGCCGAAGGACGAGACCGAAGCGTGGGTGGAAAAGGCGGCCGACGCCGGCATCCAGAACGTGTGGATCCACATGAACCGCGACACTCCCGAGGCGCTCGCTCGGGCGAAGGCCCGGGGAGTCGACGTTCTCACCGGAACCTGCGCGGTCATGTACGTACAGCCGGGGTTCACCTACCACTCGATCCACCGGTGGCTCAACCGGGCCACCGGCAGGTACTGAGTCCCGGGGGGCGCAGTACGAAAGCGCAGCTCCGCGCGGCCCGGTCCGTCCGTGGTACACTGGCCGCGGAGTGCAGCGAGTGCGCCGGCTCTGGAACCTCGCAGCGCCGGTGGCCCTCGGCGCGGCCTCCGCAGGCCCCGCCGTCGCGGGCACCCTCGAGTGGGCGGGGACGCTTCGGCTCGACTTCTGGTTCCACTCCATCGCGACGGTCGGGACCGGCGTCGCGACCGTGGACTCCAGCGGCGACGTCCTGCGCACGCTGCGCCTGGCGGGCGGGCTCACCGGGACCACGACGATTCCCCTGACGGACCCGGACACTCTTCCCACGGTCGTGACGCTGATCGCGAGCCACCGCCTGGGGACGGGCACCCTGGGCCCGTTCTCCGCCGGCGGGCCGCTGACGCAATCGGTGCTGCCCGTGCCGGGCACGAACCGGCTGTGCCTCTTCTTTCCCGGCACTGGCTGCAACTTCTGGAGCGCCATCCCGCTTACCGGGAAGCCGCCGGTCTGGCCGCCGGGTTTGCCGTCGCCCGCCGGCGTGGGCATCGGCGGCAAGATTACCGTCGGCTTTTCGACGGGGCCGGGGCTCACGGTGTCGCTCTACGGTGCCCCCTGGACCCTCGGCGCCGCGAGCGTGACATCCGTGCGCACGCCGAACGGTGTTATCGGGACCGTCACCGCCGCGGGCTTTGCCCACGGCCCGGCCTCGGCCACCGCCACGGCGCACCGCGTGGGCGGCGTGATCCAGATCGTGACGCCCACGCTCGTGGTTGCGAACGTCGATCCGCCGCTGGACCGCACCGCGCTCATGGGCGTCCTCAGGCTCCGCTTCGTTCCCGAGCCGAGCGCGCTGCTGCTGCTCGGCGCGGGCGCCGCGAGCCTCGCGGCCTTGGCGCGCGCTCGCTTCCGCGCCTAGCGCCTCGGCCGGGTCGCCACGCGGATCAGCGGTGCATGGCCCTTTTGCACGCCCGAGAAGGGCTTTCGAGCTGCCCCTCCGATTCTTGTTTCCTTCATCGGCGGTGCCGTGCCATGCTCCGGCTCGCCGTTGCGGTCGGCCCGGCGGAGCGATCGCAGCCCAGCGATCGAGAGCGCATGGGAGAGCATCCGAACCTCGTCGTGGCCCAGCGCCTGTGGGACGCCATCGCCCGCGCGGACGCGCCGGCGCTCCGCGCGCTGATGTCCGAGAAGACCGTGTGGCGGATGCCCGGGAACAGCCCGCTGGCCGGAACCTACCTGGGCGTCGATGCGGTCCTCCAATTCATGGCACGGGTCGGCGAGCTCGCGGACGATCTGCACTCGGACCTGATCGACGTCTTCGTGAGCGACCGCGGCGCCGTGCTTCGCTACGGCATCCACGCCATCCGCGGCACCCGGAGCCTCGACATCGAGCACCTGTTCATGATCCGCGTCGACGAGGGCCGGATCACCGAGGCCGTCTTTGCGCCCTTCGACCAGCACCGCTACGACCGCTTCTTCAGTTTCCAGTAGGCCGGCGTTCCGCCTCCGGTGAGAGGACGTGGACCTCGGCTTCGCGGCGTTCGGCGACGGCGCGAAACGCCTCGATACGGCCCGTTTCGTTCTGGGACTGAACTCACTCACCTGTTGGAGAAATACGGAACTACTTCACTCCTCGCCTCCGGCCTCGCCGCGCTCGCGGTGAGGCGAAAGCGAATGAGCCGTTAGCCGCCAGGAGAAGCGGCTTCTCTGATCGTTTTTGTCGGCCCAGAAATCGCAGCGGCTCTTGGCGTCCCGCTTCGCGGTGGGGCGACTGAGATCGCCGATAAATTCCCTCGCCCGGGAGGCAACGGGTCCCATCCGGAGGATACAGCGCAGAACCAAA